>JBOGDN010000703.1:0-2027 GCA_050742995.1 Stackebrandtia sp.
ACGCGAGGGTTCCCAGCGACTCCGCAAGAGCGGCGAGGGCGTCGCCGAGGGCGTTCCGCGGCGCCGAGTCGTCCTCGACGGCCGCGGCGGCCCGGGAGACCAGCGACGGCCGCTGCTTCCAGTCGTCGAAGTCGTCTCGCAGGTGCGGAACCACGTATTCCACGGACGGCCGCCAGAACTGCTCGTACTGGGTGTCGGGGTGGTCCGACGACCACAGCGCCAGGTCGACGAGGGCCAGCGGCATGTGCGCCGCGGCGAGGCCGCGGTAGTCGCGGTCGCCGACGGTCACGTCGTCGAAGAACGGCCGCATCGACTGGGCGAAGAAGATCGGAGTCACGTCGCGCAGCACGACCGCCATGGACGAGGCGAAGGGTCCCAGGTTCTCGGCGAGTTCGCCAAGAAGCTCGGCGGCCCGAGCGTCGCGTATATCCACTTCGTGCAACTGTCGGCATATCTCGATGGACGTGCCGAGCCGGGGAAGAGTCGTCCTGATCGACTTCATCAGGATCGACTCCATGGGGTCGCCTGTATACAGACGTTCTCGCGAACCTTCGGGATTCCACACCACGTAGTGGTTGAGGGTCTCCCGAGGGACCATGTTCGTGCGTACGCCGAGCTCGCGGAGCACCGGTTCGGCCGACGGAAGCACGTCGAGCGGCTGCTGACCGTGCCGTCTGATCGAGCTCAGGAACATGCCGATGTCGCGCATGGACGCCAGGCACTCGACTTCGTCGAATCTGGATAGATCTGCCTCTGCCGGGACGATCTTCTCCAGCGCCTTGGTCAACGAGACCACGTCGGCTTCGGAATTCATTTGGGGCATTGCGGCGCATGCCTCGTCCGCGTTGAGCGGATCCGCTGCCTGCACGCGCCGGGGATCGGGGGTCGTGTAAGAGATCTTGCCGTACAAATTGACCTCTTCCTGGTGGTCAATTCATGCAATGACATGAATAGCAAAGGGCTTGCCGGTTCGGGGGCTTGCCTGATCGTCCCCGCTGCGTGCAGGCGTGTCAAGCGCCGTCCGGACGATTCCCCTCATACGGACTTACACGTTTCATCGCCACGCCCGAGACCAGCTCGGATCGCGCGAACTCGCCGCGATTGGTTATGGGCTAATTATGGATTCGGGGACTTTTGAATCTGGCCGTGACGTGGAGTTTTGCCAGCCGACGTCGAATCGAGGCGAGGCCTCCGACGACGCCGTCGGGCAAAACGTAAACGCACGTCATGAAAAGCAGGCCGAGCCACAAGTCGCTGTAGCCTTCGGGCGCGATCCAGAAACGCACCGCCGTCACGACGAAAACTCCGAACAAGGCGCCGGTGATCGAGTGGACGCCTCCGATCAGGACGGCGACGAGCATCATCGCCGCGAGGCTGAACCCGACCTCCGAGGGGGAGACGAAGCGTTGGCTTGTGGCGTAAAGCGAGCCGCCGACTCCGGCTATGGCCCCGGCGCCTATGTACGCCAGCAGGAGGTACCCGGCGACCCGATGCCCTCCGGCGCGCATACGCAGCTCGTTGTCGCGCACGCCCCGCAGCAGCGTGCCGGGCGCGGAGCGCAGCGCGGCGGCCGTCGCCAGCACCACGACCGCGCTCACAGCCAGGACGTACCAGTAGACGTGCGCGTCGTCGACGAGCGGATCCGCGCCCCAGTACGGCAGCGAGGCGGTGATGTATCCCGTGCCGTCGGTGCCGCCGGTGGCCTCTTTCCACTGTCCGGCCGCCTGGGAGGTCAGCACGCCGACGGCCAGCGTCACCATGAGGAAGACCACGCCGCGCGCCCGGATGATCAGCGCGCCCACCGCCGCGCTGAACGCCGTGGCCGCCAGCGCCGAAACCGCGACTTGCACCGGGCCGACGACGATCTCGGCCTCGGCGAGCCGGTAGGTGACGTAGGCGCCGACCGCGAAGGGCGCGACCTGTCCCAGGGAGGGCAGCCCGGCGGCGCCGGTGAGCAGCGCGACGCTGAGCGCGAGCAGACTCAACGCCCCGATGCGGCTCAGCTGGGAAAGCGCGTAGTTGTCGAA
>JBOGDN010000704.1:0-2076 GCA_050742995.1 Stackebrandtia sp.
TTACGACCGTCGCACTCGCCTGGAGACCGCTCGCCACGGAAGAGGACAAAGTCAGGAACTCCAAGCAGTCCTGCCGTGACAGGCCGCGTTCGTCTGTGACCCTGCCGACGAACGCGGCCTGGCGCACATGCGTTCACTTGGAGCGATTCGCTAGCATTTTCATTCCAAGGCAACCAAACGCCGTTTTCGAAGCGTCGTAGTCAACGACAGCCCAGCCCGAACTCGACAAAACGGACGGACCACCCATCGTGCGAATGCGATACGTCGCGGCGCTGATCTCCGCAACCTGCTTGGCGTCTGCCGGAGGAATGGCGTATGCCGACTTCGCCGGCGACTCCGAAGCAGACGCGACCGCCCAGCCGTCCGCCTACACCGAAGCCGTCGCCGTCACGCTTGTCACCGGCGACCATGTGTACGTCCTAGGCGACGACTCCCTGGTACCCCGGTCGTCTGACGGCGAGCCGACCCATTTCTACGTCTCCCGGCTGTCCGACGGCGACCGGATCGTCGTCCCGGGCGACGCCGCCGAGCAGGTGCGAGACGGCGAGCTCGACGTCCGCCTGTTCAACGTCGACGCCCTGCTGCGGGCCGGCTACACCGACGCCCGCGAGGTTCCCTCGCCCGACGACCTCGAGGGACCCGACCAGGGCCCGCGCACCGAGCAGGCGGCCGACTTCACGTTCGTCGCCGGCTGACCCGCCGCCGGCGACGCTGGTCACTCCACCTCGCGCAGGAGCTTCTCGATCGAGACGACGCGAGAGTGGATGTCCGTCAGCGCCTTGCTCGTCTCCGCTTGCGAAGCGGCGGTCTTCTCGGCGAGCTTGCGGTACGCCTCCTCCCGCTCGATCGACGCCTTCGCCCGCTTGGTGGCGGCCGACTGCCAGATCGTCACGACGATGATGACGGCCACCAGCGTGAAAAGTCCCAGGGCGAAAAATATGCCTGCGACGCCTTCGTTCATTCGCCAGTCTCCTTTCGGGTGTTCGTGTCGGGCGCGCTCAGGGTGCGAGCCGCCTCCGCGATTCGCCGCGGGCTCAGGTGCAGCGAGAACGGCGCTGCTTCGAAGTACTTCATGGCCTTGCCGTCTTCCGACAGTTCCAAGGCGCCGGTCACGAGGCCGACGGCCTGGAGCCGCTGCAAGTGCATGTGCAGCAGTGGACGGCTCATCCCCAGCTCGCGGGCGAGTTGGCTGACGTAGTTCCGGCCGCCGGCGAGGGCGGCCAGAATCCGCAGCCGGTGCGGGTTGGCAAGTGCCGCCAGCACCGCCCGCAGCTCGTCTCCCGACAAGTTCTCGGAATCCATTGCCACCGGCCTTTCATATGTCAGCTTTATCTTACATGTGAAAGTGCGCAGTGGCGACGGCGTGAAGGCGGCAGGCGGCGTGCATGGGCGGGCGGGAGCGGAGAACGGGCGCCGGGACCGCGCTAGGACAGCGCGGCGGCGGCCAGGGCGCCCGACAGCATGGCCGGACCGAAGGGGATCGAGGTGTCGCGGCGACCGCACGCCAGGACGCACAGCCCCTGGGCGGCGCCGACGGCGAAAGCCAGCAGCGCCGCCAGCGCCGCCGCCTGCCAGCCGATCCACCCCAGCGCCAGCCCCAACAGGCCGCCGAGCTTCACGTCGCCGTAGCCCAGGCCGCCCGTCGCCAGGCACAGCGCGCCGTATCCGGCCAGGCAGGCCGCGGCCGCGCCGGCGGCGGTCAGCAGCCGGTCGGGGTCCGCGGCGGCGATCCCGCCGCAGATGAGCGTCGCACCCGTCAACGGGTAGGCCGGAAGGACGACGGCGTCGGGAAGCCAGCGCTGCGCAACGTCCACGTGCGCCAGTACCACCCCGGCCAGGCACAGCGGCGTCAGCACCAGCAGCACGACGAGCTCGCGCGGAGCGAAAGCGGCCAGCAGGCTCAACGCGCCCGCCGCCGACGCGGCCGTGGAGACGCGGCCCGGCGGCATGTCCACGAATGCCGCCGCGGCTCGCCGCAGCAACGGCGCGGCGGCCAAACCGAGCACAGCCGCGGCCGCGACGGCGAGCTGCTCCCCCGACTCCCCCATGCCCCGGTTATATCCGGCGGCCGCGACG
>JBOGDN010000705.1:0-16666 GCA_050742995.1 Stackebrandtia sp.
GGTGGAAGGAGTCTCCGGAACCTGGCGGGCGCTCACCGACAACGTCAACCGGCTGGCGAGCACGCTGACCAACCAGCTGCGGTCGATCGCGGTCGTCGCCGACGCGGTGGCCACCGGCGACCTTACCCAGTCGGTGGACGTGGAGGCCGGCGGCGAGGTCGCCGAGCTGCGCGAGTCCATCAACAAGATGATCGGGGCGCTTCGCGACCAGACCGCCAAGAACTCCGACACCGAGTGGCTGAACTCCAACCTCGCGCGGGTTTCGGCGCTGCTGCAGGGACAGCGCGACGTCGGCGAGGTGTGCCGGATGATCATGAACGAGGTGACGCCGCTGGTGGAGGGCCAGACGGGCACCTTCTTCATCAAGGAGACCATGGACGACGGCACCGAGCGCTTCGTGCTTTCGGGCTACTACGGCTACCCGGCGCCCGCCGGGGAGGTCATGTACGCCCCCGGCGAGGGCCTGGTGGGCCAGGCGGCGGCGTCGCGTCGGTCGATCAGGGTGGCCGACATTCCCGACGGGTACCTGACGATCCGCACCGGCCTCGGCGAGGCGCCGCCGGCCGACCTGATGATCATGCCGATCCAGTTCGAGGGCGAGCAGCTCGGCGTGGTCGAGTTCTCCTCGTTCCACGCCTTCTCGCCGCTGCACATGTCGTTCCTGGAGCGGCTGGTGACCAACATCGGCATCGCGTTGAACAACATCGTCGCCAACACTCGCACCGAGGCGCTGCTGACCGACTCGCGCCGGATGACCAACGAGCTCACCGAGCAGTCCAACGAGCTGCAGCGCGCCAACGACGAGCTGGAGGAGCAGGCCAGGCAGCTGTCGGAGCGCAACCGGGAAATCGAGATCAAGAACCGCGACGTGGAGATGGCCCGCATCGGCCTTGAGGAGAAGGCCGAGCAGCTGGCGCAGGCCTCGCGCTACAAGAGCGAGTTCCTGGCCAACATCAGCCACGAGCTGCGCACGCCGTTGAACTCGCTGCTGCTGCTTGCGAGGCTGCTTGGCGAGAACACCGAGGAGAACCTCACCTCCAAGCAGATCGAATTCGCCAAGACGATTCACAGCGCCGGCTCCGACCTGCTGCGCCTCATCGACGACATTCTGGACCTGTCGAAGATCGAGGCCGGCAGGATGGACATCGACCCGCACGAGGTCTCGTTCTCGGAGATCTGCGAGCACGCGGCGCAGACGTTCCGTCCGCAGGCTGAAGACAAGGGCCTGGAGTTCGGGGTCTCGATCGAGGCCGACCTGCCGGAAACCTTTGTCACCGACTCCCAGAAGCTGCAGCAGGTGCTGCGCAACCTGCTGTCGAACGCCGTGAAGTTCACCGCGAACGGGGAGGTCGGCCTGAGCGTCTTCAAGGCGCGGCCGACTCAGCCCTTCGGCGTGCCGAGCCTCGACACCGCGACGGCGGTTTTCGCCTTCGAGGTCGTCGACAGCGGCATCGGGGTCTCCGACGACAAGCTGGCGATGATCTTCGAGCCGTTCCAGCAGGCCGACGGCGGCACCAGCCGCAAGTACGGCGGAACCGGCCTCGGCCTGTCGATCAGCAAGTCCTACGCCGACATCCTCGGCGGCCACATCGACGTGAAGACCCGTCCCGGCGACGGCAGCACGTTCACCCTCTACCTGCCCGACACCGTCAGCGTCGATCCCGCGCCGCTTTCCGAGGTGCCCACGATGACGCTTCCCATGGTCAGCGTGGGCAACGACGGACAGGGACAGGGCGGGCCGATTCTCGGCAAGACCGTCGCCTCCGACGGGGCGCAAAGCGCGGTGGCCGAGCTGAACGGCTCGACGGTGCTCATCGTCGACGACGACGTGCGCAACGTGTTCGCGTTGACGGCGGCGCTCGAGATGCACGGCATCACCGTCCTGTACGCCGAAAACGGCGCCGACGGCATCGCCGCGCTCACCGAGCACGAACGCGTCGACGTCGTGCTCATGGACACGATGATGCCCGACATGGACGGATACGAGACCACGAAGGCGATTCGGCGCATTCCTCGGTTCGTCGACTTGCCGATCATCTTCCTGACGGCCAAAGCCATGGCCGCCGACCGCGAGGCCAGCTTCGACGCCGGCGCGTCGTCGCACGTGACAAAGCCGGTCGATCTGGACGAACTGCTTGGTTTGATGGCCTACTGGAACTCAGGCGGAGATAATGCCTCAGGCGCCAACGCGCCGGGCGAGGAGGACGAGCAACGATGAGCGCGACACGCCAGGCTCGGCTCTTGCTGGTCGACGACCGTCGGGAAAATCTAGTGGCCCTCGAGGCGATCCTGCAGGGTCTTCCGGTGACGACGACGGCCGTCACCTCGGGCGAGGGCGCCTTGAAGAAGCTGCTCACCGACGAATTCGCGGTGATTCTGCTTGACGCGCAGATGCCCGGCATGGACGGCTTCGAAACCGCCCAGCACATCAAACAGCGTGAGCGCACCCGCCACACGCCGATCATTTTCCTCACCGCCGCCGACCGCGACTCCCACATGGCCTTCCGCGGCTACGCGGCCGGGGCGGTCGACTACATCACCAAGCCGCTCGACCCGTGGGCGCTGCGCGCCAAGGTGTCCATCTTCGTCGACCTGTGGGACCGCAAGGAGCGGCTCAACGTCGAGGCGGCGCGAATGCGCACGGTGCAGACCGAGCGCGACCGGCTGCGCTCGATCATCGCCGAAGCGTCCCGGATCCTGCGCGAAGACGACGACCAGCTCACCGAGAACGTCGCCAAGGCGCTCGAGACGCTGGGGCAGGTCGGCGACCGAACCTGAGTCGTCGAGCCGCGACACGCGCGGGCTGGGAGAACCTGAGGTAACGGCCGATTTGTCATCGACGGCTGTCAGTTACGCTTGGCGATGTGGGACGCCCGGACCTAGACATCGCCGTGCGTCACGAATCGGACAAAGCGGTCGTGACGCTCGCCGGCGAAATCGACATCGGCACGGCGCCGCGCCTGACGGCCGCGGTGGAAGACGCGCTGGACGCCAGCCCGACTCGGGTCGTCCTCAACATGTCCGCGGTGACTTTTTGCGACTCTCAAGGCCTGGGCACGCTCGTCGTGCTGAACCGGGCCGCCACGCGTTCCCGCAGCCTGCTGGTGCTGTCAGACCTCACGGACTTTCTCGACCGACTGCTGCAGGTGACGGGCCTGCACTCGGCCTTCACCATTCAAGACGGTCAAAAGGAAGAGTGAACCTCGCCGTCCGGCTTGCGTCCAACCCTTACCCTGACCGCAACAAAGACCCTGATTCGCGAGGCCTGCCATGACCGACGCTTCCAGCGGCAACACCGACCCGAACTCCGGCGACCGATCGCCTTACGACCCCGCCGCGAAGCCGGACCCGGCCGCGGGCGACCCGCCGCAGCCCGACGCCGCCGACTCCGCGGCCGGTGCCCAATACGAGCTCGACCCGGCCTCGGCCCCGCCCGACCCGCAGGTCGCGGACGAACCGCCGGCCGAATCGACGCGGCAGCTTCCCGTCGCCGCGCCCGAGAAGAAGTCGAACGTCGGGCTGATCGTGGGGGCGATCGCCGCCGTGGTGCTCGTCGGGGTGGCCGTGGCCGTGGGGATCACGCAGCCGTGGAACGCCGACGAAACCGGCAACACCTCCGACGGCGACGAGACCGCCGAGGGCGAAGCGCCCGCGGACGACGAAGCGGCGGGCGACGGCGCCTCCGACGACTCCTCCTCCCCGCCCGACGACGAGGCCGCCCTCGACGACGCGGGCATGACCGCCAGCGAGGTGAGCCAGCGCTTCGTCGACTCGATGAAGAACCACGACGTCGACGGCATGCTGGGCGACATGTGCTCCGAGATGCACGACCAGTCCTCCGACGACATGAAAAACCAGGACTGGGACGCCGTGTGGGAGGTCATCGACAACTCGGAGTTCACCCTGCTCAAGGAGGAAGTCGCCGAGGACGGCCAGACCGCGAGCGTCTACTGGCAGATCACCGGCGACATGGACGAAGGCGAAGAAGACGCGCCCATGGAGATGAAAAAGGAAGACGGCGCCTGGAAGGTCTGCGACTGAGCCGCCCGGTAACCTGTCCGGTCGAGGGCCCTTAGCTCAATTGGCAGAGCTGCGGACTTTTAATCCGTAGGTTCCGGGTTCGAGCCCCGGGGGGCCCACTCGATTGTTCGACGGCATCTCTGTTCTCAGAGGTGCCGTTTGTCGTATGCGGGGCTGTTGTCGCCGCCGCTTTGTACTCCAGTTGGGGTAGTCGAGGTGTCGCCGTCGGCGGGATGGCAAAACCGCGGCGGCGACAGAACATAACTCCAGTGCCGGCGAACGTCGGCGACGACAAGACCCTGGAGTTCTCATGTCAACACAGTTCGTTATGGACGGCAGCAGCGATCGCATTGCGACGTCGCGGTTCGCCCGCCGCGCCTGGGCGTGGGGCGGGTTGGCTTTTCCGCTGTTGTTCGCCGTCAGCATGGTCTTCGACAGCATTGCCCTGGTCGGCGACATTCCCAGACCGGGGGCCTCGGCGGACGTCGTCGTGGCGTTTTACGAGGCCAACAGCGGCGGCTTGGCCGCCCTGCGTGCGGGAGTGCGTTTGGCGGCGGCGCTGGGCCTGGCGGCGTTCGCGCTGCACGTCGCGGCGGCGCCGTGGCTGCGAACGACGTCGAACGGTCTGCGGCGGCTGACGACGGCTGTCGGCGTGGCCTCGGCCGTCTTTCTCGCCGTCTCGCCGGCCGCCAGCCTCACGGCGCAGAACCTGGTGGGAAGCGCCGACCCGGAAACCATAGTGCTGCTGCGAGAGTCGAGCTACCTGTTCGGGGGCGTGGTCCACCTGGCCGTGATGGGCGCGTACGCCGCCTTGCTGACCGTGGTGTGCTGGAGCAAGCTGACGCGAACGGTGCAGGTGCTCGGACTGTCGGCGGCGGCGTTGGGTTTGGCGGTGCCGCTGAACGAGTACCTGAACCCGCCCGCTCGCCTGGCGCTGTGGATCTGGCTCGTGGTCGTTGTCGTGATCGCGCTGCGAGGCGGTCCGGCTTCGACGCGAAGCGGACCGAAAACGCCGAAGGCGTAAAACACGACGGAGCTCCCGGCGGATTCGAAGGCGAAACGCCTTCGCGTCCGCCGGGAGCTCTCCAACTCTTTCTCGGCAAACGGTTGTCAACCTGTTCGCCGCGCCTGATCGTCTATGCGGTGTGGGCGGGCCGTCCGACTCGCTCGAACAGCAGTCCGCTCATGCGAGGAGAAGCAATGCGGGTACGAAGACTGTGCGGCGCCGCGGCGATGGCGGCGGTCGCCGGCTCGGCGGCCGTGGTCGGCTCGACGGTGTTCGCCGACCCGGCCGCTGACGAGGCGACGCCGGGAGAAGGCGTGTTGCAGAAGGCGCGCGCGGACACCGTCGTCCTGCCCACAGGGGACGCGGCTACCGTGCATTCCAACGGCGCGGTGTCGGTGCGTCCGGCCGGGGATCGCGAAGGCGTCGGGTTTCTCACTCCGTCCGCGAAAGACGGCTCTGACGACGTGGTCGTGGTGCCGATGGACGTCGCCGCCGAAGTCGCCGACGGGAGACAGGATCCGCGTCGATACAACGTGACGCGGCTGATCGAGGCGGGCCACGCCGAAGCCGACGACGTCTCCGACGTGGAACTGGACGCACTGGACGCACGGCCCTATCGGGATCTGACGCCCGCCGATACGGCGCGGCCCAAGTCGGCGAGCGCCGACGACGTCCAGAAAGTCACCGTCACCTTCAAGGACCGCTCCGGCGACGTCCCGGAGTTCGGCCGCGTGATCTGGGGAAATCTCGACGACCCCGACGACTGGGACGGCGCCGACGTCGAAGACGGCGTCGCCACGTTCGAGCTCCCGTCCGGCGACTACGCGCTGGCTTACCACGCCGGCAATCCCGCCGAGGGCGACGCGCGCGGAGAGATTCTCGCCGGATTCACGAGCGTGACCGTCGGCGACGGGCCGGTCGAGACGACCGTCGACGCCGCCGCGGCGCAGCAGGTGAACGCCGAGATCGATCGGCCCGACGCGCGGCTCGGGTTTCAGGACTTCTCCCTGGAAGCCGTCTCCGAAGCCGATCCCAACGGCTACGGGGAGGGGATGCTCCTGGACGGCGACTCCGACGCGTACGTGACGCCCGGCTCGGAGATCCCCGGATACGACGTCGGGCTGTTCTACCGGGCGACGCTGACAGGCTCCGACGGCGACGGACCCTACACGTACGACCTGGTGTTCCCCGAGGCCGACGGCGTCCCCGAGGACACGTCCTATCAGGTTGCCGACGATGAACTAGCCAAAGTGGATATGAGTTATCGAGGCTTGAAGGACGGACAGTTCGAAGGCGAGTCCTGCGACGTCGGCTACGCCGTCGACAACTTCCCCTACGGCCACGGAGCGTATTGCCTGTCGCAGAAGGTCGACGTCCCCTCGACTCAGACGCGCTACTACACCGCCGACGACAAGGTCGCCTGGGAATCCGCGTTGACCGTCGGCGAATTCGCCGACGGGTTCCTGGTGAACGGCTTCACCGCCGCCAGCGGTGAGCCGAAGCCGAAGCGGCCCGGCCCGTCCGAGCAGTCGATGCCCGTCTCCGGCGGACCGCTGTCGGCGACGCCGCCGGACGCCGCGCGCACCGCGGATGACCAACTGTGGCTCGTGCCGGAGTTCGGCGGCAAGGAGGCCGACGACGAAACCGTCTCGGTGGTCGGCTTCACCGGAGACGCCGTGCTGAAGCGCGACGGCGAGGAGATCCGCCGCGCCGAGGACTTCGACTTTGGACGGAACGACCTCGGCTTCCAGCTGCCGTCGGGCGACTCCGGCCGTTACACGCTCACGTTGGAGGTCGACAACTCCACCAAGTACGCGGATCTCCCCGTCGCGGCTTCCCAGGAGTGGGAGTTCGACTCCAAACAGGTCGACCCCGACAATCCCGACGGCTTCGACACTCTGCCGGTTCCCGCGGTGAACTTCGAAGGCGGCCGGGCCCACCGAGGCGCCGAGCAGGACGTCACCTTGACGACGGCCGTTCCCGAAGGGCTTCCCGACGTTTCCGCCGAAGACATGTCCTTTGAGGTCTCGTATGACGACGGCGAGTCCTGGACCGACGTCGAAATAGTCCGGGACGGCAACACCGCGACCGCGACGCTGCGGCACCCCGACGACGCCGAGTTCGTCTCGGTGCGCATGAGCGTAGAAACCGGCGACGGCGTCAACGTCTCTCACACCGCCATCCGGTCTTACGCGCTGACGTAAGGCCCTGCGGGAAAAGGGAAGCGGGCCGGGCGCATGTGCCCCGGCCCGCGACGGCGTCGCTAGTAGCGTGAGCGGCATGTCTGAGGATTCGGCGGCGCGGTTCTATGACTCGCTGGCCGCCGACTACCACCTGATATTCCCCGACTGGGACGCCAGCATGTCCCGACAAGGCGCGAGTTTGGACGCGCTGATCGGCGAGCGCGTCGGCGAAGCGCCCGTCTCGGTGCTGGACTGCTCTTGCGGCATCGGCACCCAGGCGATCGGTTTGGCGCTTCGCGGCCACCGGGTCACCGGCGCCGACGTCAGCCCGGCGTCGGTAAGTCGCGCGATCCGGGAAGCCGAGGCGCGCGGCGTTCGGCTGTCGGCGATCGTCGCCGACATGCGGCGGCTCCCGTTCGCCGACGCCGACTTCGACGTCGTGGTGTGCGCCGACAATGCGATTCCCCACTTGCTTTCCGAGGAGGACGTGGTCGCGGCGCTCGCGGGCATGCGGCGCGTGCTGCGCGGCGGCGGACTGCTGGCGCTCAGCATCCGCGACTACGACGCCATTCTGCGGTCGCGTCCTACATCGACTCTTCCTCAACTGTCGCAGACGCCCGGCGGGCGGACCGTCACTTTTCAACTGTGGGACTGGCGCGACGACGGCCGACGGTACGACTTGGAGCACTTCCAGGTCATTCCCGACGGAGACGCGCGGCGAGTCGAGGTGCGGCGCACCGCCTATTGGGCGCTGACCCGGCGGCAGCTGGCCGGATTCGCCGCCGAAGCGGGTTTCGTCGACGTCGAGTGGCGGATGCCCGACGACAGCGGCTTCTTCCAGCCCCTCATGGCCGCCACGGCCCCGTGAGCCTCACAGCTCGGTGTCGCCCCAGGAGTCGACGACGATCTCGTCGCCCACGGACAGACCGCCCTCCCGCGTCACCGCGAATTTGGCGCCAAAGGCCACGCCGCCTTGGCGCGCGCGGCGGTAGTCGGCAAGCGTGCGCAGCGGCTCCGGCCCGGCCTTCTCGCCGCGATCCTGGTCGACTGTGGTGACGACACAGCGGATCGCCAACTTGGCGTAGCCCAGCTCGGCGCCGCCGACGACCACGCGGCGTGCCAGGTCTTCGACATGCGGCTCGTCCCATCCGGACACCACGATGTTGGGCCGGAAACGGTTCATCGGCAGCCGATCGTCGCCGCGTGCGACGAGCCGCCGGTTCAGCTGCTCCAGAGACGCCTCGGAGGCCATCAGCACGGCGGAGCTGTCGGCATAGCCGGCCGTGCCCGGAGTCAGGCCGTCGCTGACCCGGTCGTGCTCCGGCGGCACGCGCACCAGCCTGCACTTCGCGTCGAGCGCCTCCGAAAGCCATTCGGCGACTGTCTCGCCCTGGTCGACGCCCCGGTACGGCTTGCCGAACATCTCCACGTCCCGCCGGGCGGCGGTGACGTCCACGTCAATGCTCACCGCCTCGACGTCCGGAGCGTGCAGCGTGAGGCGCTCGCCTCGGGGATCGATCTCCGGACGGATCAGCGCCATCCGCGGATTGCGGCGCTGGCAGCGAAACAACCCGTTTTCGTCGACGACCAAGAAGCTGCGGTCGTGAGCAAGACCGGCCGGCGTCACAGTCGCGTCGCGCGTCGAAACGCCCGCGCATGACTTGACCGGGTAAGTGACGAGTTCGGCGATTTCGACCATGCCACGACGCTACCTGTCCGGCGTCATGCGGAAGGTGTGGTAGTCGACCGAGTGACCGTCCTTGAGGAGTCGCCGGTGAGCCGCCGTCTCGACGTGAAACCCGACAGCGTCGGCGAGTCGACGCAGGTAGTCGAGATCTCCCGAGGAACCGAAGAAGACGAGCATTCGCCCGCCCGGCCGCAGACGTCGCCTCGCGGCGTGGAAAAACCGCCGCAACGTGCGGTAGTCCTCGTCGGCGCAGGACAGCTCCAACACGTCTCGGGCGGCGAACCACCGAAACGGCGGATCAAAAATGATCAGGTCGAACTCGCCGTTCACGTCGTCGAAGACGTCGCTGCGCAGGACTTCGATCTTGTCGGCGACTCCGTTGCGGACCGCGTTGGCGCGAGCGGCTTCCACCGCGTGCGGGTTGACGTCCACGGCGACCACTTCTGCGGCCGCGCCCGCGGCCAGGATCGCGTTGACGCCGCTGCCGGCGCCCATGTCAAGGACTCGCTCACCTTGGCGAACCTCGGCCAACACCGCCTCGCCTAGAAGGCGTGACGTGCCGTTGATCGGAAAGACGTGCGGCGGGACCACGATGGTCCGCCCCAGATACTCGAAAGTCTGCTCGCCGCGCTCGGATTCGGCGCGAGTCATCTGGCAAGCGGACTCATGCCACTCGCGGATCCGCGCGACGTCAGCCTCCGACATAGTGGACACGTAAGCCGGCACGTCGGCGTCGGACGCGCCGTTCGAGTCATGATCGTGCATGCCCGCACCGTACTGCCAGTCGCTTGGATTGGCGCGGGGGTTAGAGCTCGGAGACGACGACGTCTAGTTGGGCGGGCTGGGTCGGGTTCGGTTCGACTCGGTGTTTCAGGTCGCGCAAGGCGGTGATCAGCTCTGGGACTGAGGCGGGGTCGGCGGCGTCGGCGAGCAGGTCGGCGGCGATGCGTCCTTTTGTGGCCTTGTTGAAGTGGCTGACCACGCTGCGGCGCGTTTCGCCGTTCACCAGCCGTTCGTGCAGCACCCGCACCGAGGCGTGGCGGCCGCACGGCCTCCACATCGCCTGGTAGGGGCCGGAGCGCAGGTCTAGGACGAACTCGTTTTCGAGAGCCCGCGGAAGGTGCTCGTCGAGGCGCCGACGCCAGAAGGTTCCCAGGCCGGTCGGCTTGTCGCCGTCGAGGACCCGAAGTTTGGCGCCCGCCGGGCAGCGGTAGTACGGGATCCGATCGTCCAGTCGCAGCACTCCCCACAGTCCAGAGAAGATCATCACCTGTCGGCGGGCGCGGTCGCGCGCCCGCGGCGGCAGGCCTCCCGGGTTCAGCGCCTCATAAAGAACTCCTGTGTAGACAGTCGAGGCGGGGGCGGCCGGCGCGCTGGTCAGCCGACGGTTGGCGGCCAGGTCGTCGTGTTGGCGCTTCCCCAGCTTCAGCGCGGCCGCCGCCTCCTCGGGGTCTGCGCCGCACAGCGTCGCCAAGGCGTCGGCGACCTGCTGTCGCGCCGACGTCAGGTCGGGTGCGAACAAGGCGGCCAGCTCGACGGCCGCGCCGGTCGCGGGCGCGGTCTTGCCCTCCGACGGCGGCAGCAGGATCCGCACAGCGAGGCCCCCTTGAGATTCGTCCGGCTCGACAGCATAGCCGCCGACGGTTTGACGCAGCTGAACGATTCCGAAGGCGAAGCGCGGAAGAAGTTCTATGTCGCTGAGCAGAGCGTTTATGTCCTCGTCACGACGCCCGCGAGATTGTTCATGTGGGATTTATGGATGAAGAGGAGCCCTCTCATCAGGTCTCCGACCTCCTGAAATAAGCCTTTGCTCTCAAATGCCGGCCAGCATCTGAGAGCAAAGGCTTTCCAAGTGCAAAAGGATTCGATATAGTCCCGCTCGCGACTCTGAAGCGCCGCCGATTCGGCGAGAGTTTGGGGCCGTGCCCTGCGGGAACAGTCCTACGGGGCCGCACATTACCGGCACATTGGAGGAATCGTGCGACCTTCACCCCGCCCCCCTCGACGCTTGCTGCGGGCGCTCACCGCGGCCGTAGGCATCGCCGCTTTGGCGGCAGCCGGCTGCGTCGCCTACGCGGAACAGTCAGATCCGTCAGACGTCGACATGAAACCGGCCGCCGAATTCCAGCTGGGCGTCACTCACGGCAACACTCCCCTTCCTCACGGAGATCCCGCCGCCACCGAGCGCGCCACGGAGATCCTGCAGAACGTCGCACCGTTGCAAAACCAACACATTATGGGTTTCGGCGCCGACAATCCGTGGCCGAACCAAAACTCGGACGAACGCGACTTCGTCAGCCTCGACGCGCGCGTCGAGTACATCGAGAGCACCGGCGCCGCGCCGGTCGTCACGCTGTGCTGCGCGCCGGGATGGATGAAAGAGGGCGGCGACGACTGGGATTTCAACGCGCCGCTGAAGCCCGACCACTATGACGAGTACGCGCAGCTGTCGGCGCAGGTCGCCGAGCGCTACCCGCAGGTGGAGCACTTCCAGGTCTGGAACGAGTTCAAGGGATTCTGGAACGGCGACCGGCTCGACCACGTGGCGTTCACCAAGTTCTACAACGAGGTTTACACCGCGGTGAAAGAAGTGCGGCCCGACGCCAAGATCGGCGGACCGTACATTTCGCTTGGTCTTTACTACGGGGCCGACGGTCCTCCCGTCGGATCTGACCTCAAGGGAGAGTGGGGCGAGGCGGACGGCCGCGACGTCGAAGCCATCCGATACTGGATCGACAACAACGTCGGCGCGGACTTCTTCACTTTGGACGCTTGGACGCTCGACGGCGACGGCAACGCCCTCGACGTCGACCAGATGAGGCAGATGTTCTCCGACGTGACGAAGTGGGTGACCGAGGAGTCCGGGCTGCCGGTGTGGTGGTCGGAGTTCTACGCGCCGCTGTCCGGTGAGGAGCCCGGCGACAACGTCGATCCCACCACGCCCGAGGCGGTGACCGCCGCGCTTGAGGGCATGCGCGACGGCGGCGCGGCCGCGGCGCTGTGGTGGTCGCCGGAGTGCACCGAGAGCCCGCACCCGTGCTACTTCACGTCGACCGAGGGCGCCGACGGCGGTCAGCGCAACGAGTTCACCGACGTTGCGGAGTCGTTCTCCGCGAGTTGATCATCCTTATTGGATATCGCCCGATGCGGTCGCGAGCCGCATCGGGCGATATCTATTTGACGGGCGCCGCCGGCCGCGGCTGCCATGATGGTGTTGCGTGGGTGGTGTGCCCTCGGATGGGGCGGGGGTTTGCCTAAGGTTCACAGTTGTGTGAGCTCAGGAGCGGCGGGTGCGGGGAATGCGTTCGTGGCGGCCGGCGATCAGCTCCTGGAACCAGATCTTGCCTTTGATCAGCGGGCTGCGAATCCGCTGTTCACGCCAGATCGCGCGGCGGAGTTTGCGGCTGCCGCGGCCGGCGCCGGGGCGGTATCGCCACTTCGACCAGGGCGAGCGGGGGCGGGCGAGACGCACGGCGCCGACATAGATCAGCGGCCACAGGAACAGCCCGAGCAGGCCGGTCCAGATCTTGCCTTTCAACAGCGTGATCACGGCGAACGACAGGTTGAGCAGGGTGAAGCCGACGCTCCACAGCAGCGGGGGCCGCAGCGGCAGCCCCGACTGGGTCTCCAGGAAATCTTCGGCGCCGATCGGCCGCAGCCCGAGCAGCAGCAGACCGGTGAGGGCCACCGCCACGAACACCGCGTCGATCGACGTCCGTCCGGTCTCGCTCCAGTAGACGTCCCGCAGATGCAAGATCAGCGCGAACTCGTCGAGCACCAGGGCCGCCCCGACGCCGAAGACCGCGGCGGCGACCGCGCGGGCGGCGAGCATCTCGCTTGGCACGACCAGCGCGGCGACCCCGCCGACGAGCATGAAGACGACGCCGAACACGACGTGGTGAATGTGCAGGCCGCCGGGTTTGACATTTCGCGGCCACCAGCGCACCTGGGCCCGGATCATCCGCACCGACAGCCGGATGAACCCGAAGGACAGCACCATCGCCGCGAAGAAGCTGAACAGCGGCAGCCGCTGCATATCCACGATGTTCGCCTGGAACCACGACCCCACGCGTCGATTCTGCTCTTGCGACGGGCCGAACGCCCGCCGAAAACCCGACTCGCCGGCCAATTGTGACCGGCGCGCGACCCAGCGAGACCGTATGCATGTTTTATAGATAAACATTGATACGTTTCGGCGAGCTGAGAAGCCCAGCCTGTCGGACGCCGGCACTGCCCCAAGGAGGCGACGTGGCCGTCGCCACCCTGTGGACCCAGCCGGGCGAGGATCGTCCGGTCGACGCGCCGTCCACGGCGAACCCGGTGGATCTGAGGAAATGGCTGGGCGACATGAGCCTCGGCGATCGGCGGTGGCTCGTCGGGAAACTGCAGACTCAGGCGCTGTACGGGCAGGAAGTCACCGTCCTCCAAGTCTCCGGCGACTGGGCGGAGGTGGCCGTGCACGGCCAGCCCACGCCCAAACACGAGCTCGGCTACCCCGGCTGGATGCCGCGCGGGCAGCTGTCGGACACCCCTCCCGGGTCGCAGGACGAGCCGTTCGCCCTGGTGGAGAAAGCAACGGCCTGGTCGTACGACGACGAAGGACTCGGCGACCAGTTCGCCGAGCTCAGCTACAACACCCGACTGCCCGTCGTCTCGCGGACCGAGACCGCGGTGCGGGTGGGCGCCCCTTCCCACGGCGACAAGTGGCTGAGCGTCGACGACGTCTCGATCTACGACTCGGACGAGGCGATCCCGCCGCCGACCGGGGAGGATCTGGTCGCGTCCGCGGAACTGTTTGTCGGCCTGGCCTACCTGTGGAGCGGCGCCTCCGGGTTCGGCTTCGACTGCTCGGGTTTCACCCACGTTCTCTATAAGGCTCACGGAGTGACGATTCCGCGCGACGCCGGCGACCAGTCGGACGCCGGCCGGCCCGTCTCGGCAGAGGAGCTCGAGCCGGGCGATCTGCTCTTTTACGGGGAGCGGATTCACCACGTCGGCATGTACGTCGGCGACGGGCGCATGATCGACGCACGGACCAACTCCGACACTCAGGACAGTTTCGTGGAGATCGTCCCGGTGGACGAGCATCCCTACGCCCACGAGTACGCCGGCGCGGCGCGGTTCCTCGACTGACGCGCCTCACGCCGGGCGAAGTGCGTCGCGAGTGATCTCGGCGACGGAATTGCAGCCGGCCAGCCCCATGACGAGGTCGAACTCCGCCATGAAGTTGGCAAGCACCTCGGCGACGCCCGCGCTTCCGGCAAGAGCCAGACCATACACATAGGGACGTCCGACGCACACCGCCTTGGCGCCCAACGCGATCGCCTTGAACGCGTCGCCGCCGCCGCGGACGCCGCTGTCGAAAAGCACCGGCAGCCTGCCGCCGACCGCCTCGACCACTCCGGGCAGCGCGTCCAGCGTCGCGACCGAACCGTCGATTTGCCGTCCGCCGTGATTGGACACGACGATTCCGTCGACTCCCGCGTCGACGGCGCGGCGCGCGTCGTCGGGGTGCAGCAGTCCTTTCAACAGGATCGGAAGTTTCGTCCGCTGCCTCAGGAACGGCAGGTCGGCCCAGGTCAGCGCGGGGCGTGCGAACACGTCCAGGAATGTGTCGACCGCGGCGCGCGGCAGTCGGGAGCGCAGGTTGGCGAAGAAGCCGCCGGGGTAAGCGCGGCTGATCGACGCCAGCGTGGCCAGCGCGGACGGCGTCGGCCTGGGCCGGCCGGCCTGTCGGGGGCGGGCCGCCCGCTGTCGCGCCAGTTCGGTGAAAACCGGATCGTGTGTGTACTGCGCAATTCCCTTGCCGTAGGCGAAAGGCAGGTGCGCCTCGTTCAAGTCTCTCGGCCGCCAGCCGAGCATGAAGGTGTCCACTGTCACCACTATCGCGCCGGAACCGGAGGCTTCGGCCCGTTCGACCAAGCTCTCTACCAGGTCGTCGCTGCTTCCCCAGTAGAGCTGGAACCACCGCTCGGCGTCTCCCATCACCTCAGCGCAGGCTTCCATCGGGCGGGACGCCTGATTGGATATCACCATCGGCACGCCGAGCTCGGCCGCCGCTTCGGCGACGGCCAGGTCCGCGCGCGGGTGGGCCAGTTCCAGCACGCCGACGGGGGCCAGCAGGAACGGCGAGGGGTGGCGCCGCCCGAACAGCTCCACGGAGGTGTCGCGGCCGGACACGTCGGTCAGCATCCGCGGCATGATCCGCCACCGGTCGAAGGCGGCGCGGTTGGCGTCGACGGTGCGCTCGAGTCCGGCGCCCGCGGCGACGTAGGCCGCGGCCCGCTTGGACATCTTGCGAAGCGCCGCGGCCTCGAGCGCCGCAGGGGGAACCGGCACGCGGGGCCGTCGCCCGTACGCGCCTTCGCTGTAGATGCGCGACTGCGTCGCGCGCCCGATCGGAATGTCGGCGCTCACGCTCGTCGCCTCCGACGTCAGCCGCGCGGCGTCAGGGACGCCGCCCGGGAGATCAGGTCCTTGACTCGCGGGTCTTCGAGACGGTCGGCCGAAACGACCTTGACGTGGCGGGCGCGCTTGCCCGTGCCCTCCAGCAGCCCGGCATCGTCGTGCTCGGCGAGCTCGACGCCCTTGCCGAACATGATGTTGGCGTGCTTCTTGTGCACCGTCACAGCGGCGACGAGGCCCTTATAGGTTCCGGGTTGAAAGGTGAATCCGAGCAGTCTGGCCGAGGCGTCGACTTCCTCGACGGCGTCGGGGATCGTCTCGCGCAGCAGCCGCCGCGCACCCTGCGCCAGGCCGCGGACCTCGGGGTCGCAGGTTTCCAGCACTTCCGACCACGCCGCTTCCACGGTCGCGGGATCGCCTTGTTTCGTCATGCCTCGAGTCCTTTCGGCGACGGATCGCTCCCGTGCAGTCTGGCAGCCGCTCACACGCTAAGCGGCCGCTGCGACATTCCGTCGCCGAGCGGGAGCGGTTGACGGCCTCGCGGATACTGAGCCGATGACTTCTGAGCCGGCCGAGGCCGGCGCGATCGCCGCCGACGTGCCGCCGACGGACGAGCCGGGCGAGCAGTCCGGCGTCGCCGCACGCGTCAAGGCGTGGTCGCGGCGTGGGATGCGCCTGCTCGGCTGGGTCGCGGCGGCGGCGTGGGGGGCGTTCGCCCTGGTGCGGGTGTTCGGGTTGGAGCAGGGGTGGGCGATGACGGCCGGCGTGGCCTTCACCCCGTATGTGGCGCTGGCCGCCGTGGCGCCGATCGTCGTGCTCGCGGCGGCGAGGCACTGGCGTGCGCTGTGGGCGGTCGCGGCGTGCGCCGTTGTCTTGGCGGGCTTGGCGGCGCCGCGGGCGATTGCGGGGGGCCAGCCGGAGGCGGATGGGCCGACGCTTCAGGTGATGTCGGCCAACCTTTACGTGGGGCAGGCGGATTTGGCGCGGGTGGTGAGCATGGTCGCCGAGCACGACGTCGATCTGCTCAGCCTTCAGGAGGTCACTCCGGGCACGGCCGAGCGGCTGACCGAGCTCGGCTTGGACGAACTGCTGCCGTACAACGTGATCGAGGCCGAGGAGGCGGCGGCGGGCGCCGCGATCTACTCGCGACACCCGCTGCGGCGGACGACGGAGCTTGAGCCGCAGGGGGTGTTCAGCCAGCCCGCCGCGGAGGTGGACGTGGCTTCGGGTCCGAGCGTGGAGTTCATGGCCGTACATCCGGCGGCGCCCTACGCGTCGCACCGGATTCCGTTGTGGGAAAAGGATCTGGAGTCGCTTCCGCCTGCCGACGCGGAGTCGCTGCGCATCCTCGCCGGCGACTTCAAC
>JBOGDN010000706.1:0-5881 GCA_050742995.1 Stackebrandtia sp.
GTGCGGGGTGCGGTCTAGAGGCGGCGGTGGACTACTGCGGCGAGCAGGCCGGGGCCGCAGTGGGCGGCGATTACCGCGCCGACTTCGGTTATGTAGGTTTCGCGCAGGCGGCGGCCGAAGCGTTCGCGCAGGCGGGCCGCGAGGTCTTCGGCTTTCTGCGGCGACTGCAGGTGGTGCAGGGCGACGTCGACGTCGTTTTCCCGGCCCGCCTCGACGATCAGGTCCTCCAGGCGGGACAGCGCGCGAGTTGACGTGCGCACCTTGTCTCGCAGCACCACCTGGCCGTCGTCGACGTGCAGGATCGGCTTCACCGCCAGGGCGGTCCCCAACAACGCGCTGGCGGCGCTGATGCGGCCGCCGCGACGCAAGAACTCCAACGTGTCGACGTAGAAGAACGTGTTGGTGGTCCTGGCGGCGCGCTCGGCGCGCATGGCCACGTACGCCAGGCTGCGGTCGCGCGACGCGGCCCGAGCCGCGGCGAGCACGCTGAAGCCCAGGCCCATTCCCGCGTTGGCCGAGTCCACGACGCGAACCCGATCGTCGAATTCGCCGGCCGCCAGTTCGGCCGACTCGCAGGTCCCCGACAGCGCGGCCGACAGATGCACCGACACCACGCTCGAAGCGCCCGCGTCCAGCAGCTCCCCGTATATCTGAGCGAACTCCGCCGGCGCCGGCCGGGAGGTCGACACGTCGACCCTCCGCTCGGAGAACGCGCTGGCCATGTCCGCCGCGGTCACGTCGACGCCTTCGAGGCCCCAGACCCCGTTGATCGTGACAGGCATCGGCATCACCGTCACCGAATGCTCAGCCGCGGCCTCCGGGGGAAGACACGCCGTTGAATCTGTCACCACCGCTACAGACATTCAGCCACGGTAGCCGACTGGCCACCGCGGCTGAGTGCCGTGTGCAGTTTGCGGTTATAGGACCGAGATCGAGTCGACCTGGAACGGGGTGCCCTGCTGGCAGATGGTCATGGCGTCCTCGACGACAGTTCCGGTCGCCTCGACTTCTGCTCCGGCCGTCACCGCTTCGTCCTCGACGCCGATGAGGTTGTAGGTGGTGCCTTCGAACTCCAGCAGCAGGCAGCCCGATTCGACCCCGGCCCCAATGGTCCCGGTGATCGTCAAGGCCGTGCCGTCTCCTTCGCCGCCGCCGTCAGACGGATCACCCGTCGGAGTCGCGTCGGACTCGCCTTGGCCGGCGTCGGACGAGTCGGCGGAGTCCTTCGGCTCGTCCACCGATCCTTTGTCGCCGCAGGCCGCCAGGCCGACCGCCAAGAGCAGGCCTGCCGCCGCACCGGCGATTCGCGTGGTGATACCCATGTGAAATATGACGTCCTTAAACGTGTCCGGGTTCCGTTCCCCTGTTCGAGACGGTAGCAGCCCAGGCGAGCACGGCAGTTGTTATTCGGGCAGGGCCGCGATGTTGTAGCCGTACAACAACCAGCCCGAACGCCCCATTTGAAGGTCCGCCCAGTGACAGTTGTCAAGGCCCCGAACCGTGCCGATCTGGGCGAACGTCCAGTTGAGGAACGATCCCACCGCGGCGCGGGACAGCCCGCCGTGGCTGACCAGCAAAGCGGTCTCGCCGAGCCGCGAGGCGTAGTCCTCAAGAACCTCTTTGCCGCGCGCGGCGACCTCGACGGGCGATTCGATCCCGTCCTGCTCGAAGGGCTTGCGGGCCTTCCACGCGGCGAACTCCTTGGGAAACGCCGCCTCGATCTCCGCGTGGTTCAGGCCCTCCCACGGACCGTAGGCGCGCTCGCGCAGCCGCTTGTCGATGACGACGTCCGTCCCCACCAGGTCCGCCACCGCGCGCGCGGTGTCAAGGGCGCGGCTCAAGTCGCTGGACACGATCAGGCTGGGACGCAGCTTGGCCAGCGTCGGCGCCGCCCGTGCGGCTTGACGCCGGCCGACGTCGTCAAGGTCGACATCGCTGATTCCCTGGACACGGCCGTTGTCATTCCAGGCCGTCTGGCCGTGCCGCAGCACAATCAAACGATTCACGCGGCGGGCTCCGCCCGTCCGGCGGAACTCCCGACACGACTTTCGGCCTCGTCGACAAACTCAATGGCCGGACAGTCCTTCCACAGGCTGTCCAGCGCGTAAAACTCGCGTTCTTCCACGTGCTGGACGTGCACGATTACATCCGCGTAATCGAGCAGCACCCAACGACACCCCTTTTCGCCCTCGCGACGTATCGGCTTGACGTCGAGCTGTCTGCGCAGCCGCTCTTCCACTGCGTCGACTATCGCCCGCACCTGCCGCTCATTCGGCGCCGACGCGACCATGAAAACGTCCGTGATAACCATCTCATCGCTGACGTCCAACAACACGATGTCGCGGGCCTTTTTGTCGGCTGCCGCCTGTGCGGCGGTGAGCGCCACCCTCCTGGCGATGTCTGTCGCTACCACTTGGCTCCTCACGTAGGGGTCTTTACTCCATAAGTCTCTCACGCCGGTCAGACACAGCACCTCAGCATTTCGGTGACATTAGGAACCGAAATGGAAAACACAGCGTCCTGACCAGCGAACACCTCATGTCGACGCGATGTCTCGATATAGACCCCGCCGCTCGACGTACCGGACGACGTCGTCGGGGGTCAGATACCAGATCGGGCGACCGGCCGCCGCCCGCGCGCGACAGTCGGTCGAGGATACGTCGATCCCGGGCATCTCTATCTCGGTCACGTCGGCGTGTGCCGGAATCTCGAGGCGATCGCGCGCCAAGCTGTACCCCGGTCGGTTGAAGACGAGGAACCGGGCAAGCCCGAACACCTCGTCCAGGGCCTTCCACGTACGGATCTGCTCGAACGTGTCGGCGCCGGTGATGAAGTACAACGCCGCGTCCTGCCCGTAGTGCTGCCGCAGGTCGCGCAGGGTATCGACGGTGTAGGTCGCGCCGGGACGGTCGACGTCGACCCTGCTGACCCGGAACTTCGGATGCGCCGAAACCGCCAGCAGGGTCATGGCGTAGCGGTCTTCGGCGTCGCTCACCGCCGAGTCGGCCTTCTGCCAGGGCCGGCCCGTGGGCACGAACACCACTTCGTCGAGCCCGAAACGGTCGGCCGCCTCGCTGGCGGCGCACAGATGGCCGTTGTGAATGGGGTCGAACGTGCCGCCCATGACGCCGACGCGCTTGCCGTCGGACGTCGCCTCTCCGACCCCAGAAGCTCCCATGCGCCGATCGTAGCGCCGCGCGAGGCGGTTAAGCCGCCCCTCACCCGCAGCGCACGCCGCAGGTCGTCTTGCTCGTCGACCAGCTCACGTCGCAGATGCGGCGACAGATCCTCGCGTGCGAGCAAGTCGTCCGCCAGGCTGAGCGTGCGGTCGTCGATCGCGTGCTTCGGGAACATGGTCCTGCCGAGGATTTTGGTCTCCCACGGCGCGCGGCCGTCGATGTGCGCAGGCGCGTCGACGAAGAACTTCTCCACGTAGTCGGCGGTCAACTCGGCTTGTTCCGGCTGCCAGAAACCGTCGGCGGTGGCCTTCAGCAAGTGGTTCGACAGCGTCTTGTCCGTCATCACGGTCTCCCACGCCTTGGCCTTGGCCTCGGCGTCCGGACGGGACGCCCGGCAGGTCGCCGCGTGCTTGTGGCCTTCGGAGCTCGGGTCGCGTTCCAGCTCCGCGTCGACGTCGGCGTCGGACGCCTTGCCGAGCACGACCAGCCGCTTCAGAATCGTCCAACGCAACTCGTCGTCGACGGTGATCCCGTCGGGCACGCCCTGACCGGCGAGCAGACCGCGCAGGAACTCGATCTCCTCGTCGGAGATCGCCCCCGAGATCTCCCGGCGCAGCGCCGCCAGCTGCGCCCCGCCTCCCGGCTGGGACGTTTCGCGAATTCGGCGCGAGAGGGCGTTGAGCCGCAACAGCCCCGACTCCCGCTCATGGGCCGGCAGGTAAAAGTCGACCGCCTCGCGGACGGAAAGCAACTGCCGCTCCAGCTGCGGAACCTGAGACTCGGCCGGGAGCGCCGCGTCGAGCAGATCAAAATAACGCCACATCGGCAGCTCGCCGTCGCGGACCATGTCGGTCAGCATGTTCCACAGCACTGCCCGGGCAAGCGGGTCGGGCAGATTCGGCATCACTCGCGGCAACGCCTCGAAGCTGGCCGGGTCAAGCCGCGCCTTCGCGTAGGTGAGGTTCTCGTCGTTGACGAGCAGCAAATCCGGCGGCGCCATGTCGATCAGTTCGGGCACTTCGGTGCGTTCGCCGTCGACGTCGACCGTCACCTGGCCGGTGCGAACGGCCGTGCCGCCTGTCAGGGAGTACAGCCCGAGGCGCACATGGTGAGGGCGCAGCGTCGGATGCTCGGCCGGCGCGCTCTGTGTGACCGCGGCGCCGACGTACTTCCCGTCTTGCACCTCCACCTCGACGCGCAGCGTGTTCGGGCCGGTGGTGCGCAGCCAACGCGCGGCCCAGTCGTCAAGGTCGCGGCCGCTGCTCGCGGCCAAAGCGTCGGTCAGATCTGACAGGGACGCGTTGCCGTGACGGTGCTTGCCGAAGTACTCCCGCAATCCCGCGAAGAACGCTTTGTCTCCGACCCAGGCGGCCAGCTGATTGAGGATCGCGCCGCCTTTGGCGTACGAGATCCCGTCGAAGTTGTTGAGCGCCTCGCCGCTGGCGGCGACCACGTCCGAGACCGGGTGTGTCGACGGCCGCTGGTCCGCCTCGTAACCCCACATCGCCTCGATCGTGTCGGTCGCCCGAGCGTTGCGAAAGCGGGTGCCCTCCGCCGCGCCGCGGACGCCCATGCAGTCGGCGAACGACTCGTTGAGCCACAGGTCGTCCCACCACCGCATCGTCACCAGGTCGCCGAACCACATGTGCGCCATCTCGTGGGCGATCGTGACCGACCGGCGCTCGCGCCTGGTCTCGGTGACGGCGGAGCGGTACATGTACCCCTCGTCCCGGAACGTGACGCAGCCGGGATTTTCCATCGCGCCGGCGTTGAACTCGGGCACGAAACACTGGTCGTAGGTGTCGCCGTAGGCATAGCGCACGCCGTAGAGCTCGTGAAGCTTGTCCCAGCAGCCGAACGTGACGTCGAAGATCTCCTCGGCGTCCTGATCCAGCGCCTCTCGGTACGACTGGCGGGCGTGGAGCCCGAAACGGACGCCGTCGTGCACGCGGTACACCGAGTAGTACGGCCCGGCGACCACGGTGAAGAAGTACGTCGCCAGCGGTTCCGTCGGCGCGAACTCCCAGCGGCCCGGCGAGGTGGCGATCCCGGATTCGTTGGAGACGACCGTCCACTCCGGCGGGGCCGTCACCGCGAGCCGGAACGACGCCTTCAGGTCCGACTGATCGAAACAGGCGAACACGCGAGGCGCCATGTTGAGGAACGTCATGGCGTAGGTGTAGGTGAGGCCGTCTTCGGGGTCGACGAACCGGTGCAGCCCCTCCCCGTCGTGGGAGTACTCCATGTCGGCTTCGACGGTGAGGACGTTCTCGGCCCCAAGCTCGGGCAGGGGGAATCGGCCGTCCTTGAGCAGGTCGGTCGACAGCTCGACCCCGTTGAGCACAACCTTGCGCAGGCGCTTCGGAACAACCTCAAAGAAGGTGGGGGCGCTTGAGTTGACACTGGAAAATCGGATCGTCGAGACCGACCCGAACACCTCCGAACCCTGCGTGAAGTCGAGATCGACGTCGTAAGAGTCGACGGTCAGCAGCTGCTCGCGTTCGATCGCTTCGGCGTGTGTCAAGTTAGGCATCCGCCTATAGTCCCTTACTGGGGGGCGGGTCACAACCATGTTCACGGGCCGCGGGCAAGGTAAACTCCCCCGTACACCGCAAAGGGTGTCGGGGGAGTTATATAGTCCGGCGGTTTCCTACTCTTCCGCCCCGGTTTCGGGGTAGTACCATCGGCGTGGGAAGGCTTAA
>JBOGDN010000707.1:0-4393 GCA_050742995.1 Stackebrandtia sp.
GTCACCGGACGTCCGCGGCGGCCGTTGTCGAACAGCGCGTCCACCGACTCCTGAAGCATGCGCTTCTCGTTGGCGACGATGATCTCCGGCGCGCCCAGGTCGATGAGCCGCTTCAACCGGTTGTTGCGGTTGATGACCCGGCGGTACAGGTCGTTGAGGTCGGACGTGGCGAAGCGGCCGCCGTCCAGCTGCACCATGGGACGCAGCTCCGGCGGGATCACCGGCACGCAGTCCAGGACCATGCCCATCGGGCTCGAGCCGTCGGTGGCGAACGGGGCCACCACCTTCAGCCGCTTCAGCGCGCGGATCTTCTTCTGGCCCTTGCCGTTGGCGATGGTGTCGCGCAGGCTTGCCAGCTCGGCGGTGAGGTCGAGGTTCTCGAGCAGGCTCTTGACGGCCTCGGCGCCCATCGCGCCGGTGAAGTACTCGCCGAAGCGGTCGTGCAGCTCGCGGAAGAGCATCTCGTCGCCGATGAGCTGTTTGGACTCCAGCTTCCGGAAGGTGTCCACGACCTCCTCGAGCCGATCGATCTCGCGCTGCGCCTTCTCGCGGATCTGGCGCATCTCGCGCTCGCCGCCGTCCTTGACCTTGCGGCGGACGTCGGCCTTGGCGCCTTCCTCCTCCAGCTCGGCCAGGTCGGCCTCCAGCTTGGCGGCCCGCTTCTCCACCTCGGTGTCGCGGGCGTTCTCCAGCTGGCGCTTTTCGGCGGCGATCTCGTTCTCAAGCGTCGGCAGGTCGCGGTGGCGGGCGTCGGCGTCGACCGACGTCACCACGTAGGCGGCGAAGTAGATGATCTTTTCCAGATCCTTCGGCGCGATGTCGAGCAGGTAGCCAAGCCGCGAAGGCACGCCCTTGAAGTACCAGATGTGCGTCACGGGGGCGGCAAGCTCGATGTGGCCCATGCGCTCGCGGCGCACCTTCGAACGCGTCACCTCGACGCCGCAGCGCTCGCAGATGATGCCCTTGAACCGGATGCGCTTGTACTTGCCGCAGTAGCACTCCCAGTCCCGAGTCGGTCCGAAGATCTTCTCGCAGAAGAGGCCGTCCTTCTCGGGCTTGAGCGTGCGGTAGTTGATGGTCTCCGGCTTCTTGACCTCTCCGTGCGACCAGTGGCGAATCTCCTCGGCGGTGGCCAGTCCGATTCTCAGCTCATCGAAGAAGTTGACGTCAAGCACTTACTTTTCCCCTTGCAATGTGTAGACCGGCTTGAATTCGGAGGCGCATTCACGCTCCTTCGATGTCGACGCTGCTCGGCTCGTGCCGGGACAGGTCGATGCCCAGTTCTTCTGCTGCCCGGAACACCTCGTCGTCGCTGTCGCGCAGCTCGACGGCGGTGCCGTCGCTCGACAGCACCTCCACGTTGAGGCACAGCGACTGCAGCTCTTTGAGCAGCACCTTGAACGACTCCGGGATGCCCGGTTCGGGAATGTTCTCGCCCTTGACGACCGCCTCGTAGACCTTCACCCGGCCGAGGATGTCGTCGGACTTGATCGTCAGCAGCTCCTGCAGCGCGTAGGAGGCGCCGTAGGCCTGCATGGCCCAGCACTCCATCTCGCCGAAGCGCTGGCCGCCGAACTGCGCCTTGCCGCCCAGCGGCTGCTGCGTGATCATCGAGTACGGACCCGTCGAGCGCGCGTGGATCTTGTCGTCCACCAGGTGGTTCAGCTTCAGGACGTACATGTAGCCGATCGCGATCGGGCCGGGGAAAGGCTCGCCGGTGCGGCCGTCGAACAGCGTCGACTTGCCGTCGTTGCCGACCATGCGCTCGCCGTCGCGGTTGGGACGCGCCGACTCGAGCAGACCCGTGATCTCCTCCAGGTGCACGCCGTCGAAGACGGGCGTGGCCACGACCGAGTCCGGCGGCGCCTCTTCGGCGCCGATCGCCTTCAGCGACTTCTGCCACTCCTCGGTGTCGCCCGCCAGCTGCCAGCCGGCCTTGGCCACCCAGCCGAGGTGCAGTTCGAGCACCTGGCCGATGTTCATACGGCCGGGGACGCCAAGCGGGTTCAGCACGATGTCGACGGGAGTGCCGTCTGGCAGGAAGGGCATGTCCTCTGCCGGGACGATCTTGGAGATGACGCCCTTGTTGCCGTGGCGGCCGGCGAGCTTGTCGCCGTCGGAGATCTTGCGCTTTTGCGCGATGTAGACGCGCACCAGCTCGTTGACGCCCGGCGACAGCTCGTCGCCGTCGTCGCGGCTGAACGTGCGCACGCCGATGACGGTCCCCGACTCGCCGTGCGGCACCTTCAGCGAGGTGTCGCGCACTTCGCGGGCCTTCTCGCCGAAGATCGCCCGCAGCAGCCTCTCCTCCGGAGTCAGCTCGGTCTCGCCCTTGGGGGTGACCTTGCCGACCAGGATGTCGCCGTCGCGCACCTCGGCGCCGATGCGGATGATGCCGCGCTCGTCGAGGTCGGAGAGCATCTCCTCGGAGACGTTCGGGATTTCCCGGGTGATCTCCTCCGGCCCCAGCTTGGTGTCGCGGGCGTCCACCTCGTGCTCGTCGATGTGAATCGACGTGAGCACGTCCTCCTGCACCAGGCGCGAGGACAGAATGATCGCGTCCTCGTAGTTCTGACCCTCCCACGGCATAAACGCCGCGAGCAGGTTCTGGCCGAGCGCCATCTCGCCCTTGTGCGTGCACGGCCCGTCGGCGATCGGCTGACCCGACTCGACGCGGTCGCCCTCGGCGATAAGCGGGATCTGGTTGACGCAGGTTCCCGCGTTGGAGCGACGGAACTTGTGCAGCAGGTAGGTGCGGCGGTAGCCGTCGTCCTGGTGCACGGTGATGTAGTCGGCGGAGACGTCTTCGGCGACGCCGCCGACCTCTGCCACCACCACGTCGCCGGCGTCGACCGCCGCGCGATACTCCATGCCGGTGCCCACGAACGGAGGCTGCGTCTTGATCAGCGGCACGGCCTGACGCTGCATGTTGGCGCCCATGAGCGCGCGGTTGGCGTCGTCGTGCTCCAGGAACGGCACCATGGCCGTTGCCACCGAGGTCATCTGCCGCGGCGAGACGTCCATGTAGTTGACGGTGTCGCCGCCGACCAGCTCCATCTCGCCGCCCTTGCGGCGTACCAGGACCCGCTCTTCGGCGAAGGCGCCGTCGTCGCCGAGCGGCGTGTTGGCCTGCGCGATGACGTTGCGGTCTTCCTCGTCCGCGGTGAGGTACTCCACCTCGTCGGTGGCCTTGCCCTCGACGACCTTGCGGTAAGGAGTCTCGATGAAACCGAACGGGTTCACCCGCGCGAACGCCGAGAGCGCGCCGATGAGGCCGATGTTCGGGCCTTCGGGCGTCTCGATGGGACACATGCGGCCGTAGTGGGACGGGTGAACGTCTCGCACTTCCATGCCGGCGCGGTCGCGGGAAAGACCGCCCGGGCCGAGCGCCGACAGCCGTCGACGGTGGGTGAGACCGGCGATCGGGTTGACCTGGTCCATGAACTGCGACAGCTGCGAGGTGCCGAAGAACTCCCGGATCGCCGCCACCACCGGGCGGATGTTGATCAGGGTCTGCGGCGTGATCGCCTCCACGTCCTGCGTGGTCATCCGCTCGCGGACGACCCGCTCCATCCGGGAGAGGCCGACGCGGACCTGGTTTTGGATCAGCTCGCCGACGGTGCGCAGCCGCCGGTTGCCGAAGTGGTCGATGTCGTCGCGCTCGTAGCCCTCTTCGCCGACCTGCAGCCGGCACAGGTACTCGATGGTGGCCAGGAGGTCGGCCTCGGTGAGCACCCCGGTGGCGATCGGCGTGGAAAGCCCGAACTTCTTGTTGATCTTGTAGCGGCCGACCTTGGCCAGGTCATAGCGCTTGGGGTTGAAGAACAGGTTGTCGAGCAGGGTCTCGGCGTTCTCCTTGGTCGGAGGTTCGCCGGGGCGCAGCTTGCGGTAGATGTCGAGCAGCGCCTCGTCCTGGCTGGCGATGTGGTCCTTCTCCAGCGTGGCCATCATGATTTCCGACCAGCCGAAACGCTCCCGGATCTGGTCGTTGGTCCAGCCGATGGCCTTGAGCAGGACGGTGACCGCCTGGCGGCGCTTGCGGTCGATGCGCACGCCGGCGGTCTCGCGCTTGTCGACGTCGAACTCGAGCCAGGCGCCCCTGCCGGGGATGACCTTGACGCTCGACAGGTCGCGGTCCGAGGTCTTGTCGGGCTGCTTGTCGAAGTACACGCCGGGCGAGCGGACGAGCTGGGAGACCACGACACGCTCGGTGCCGTTGATGATGAAGGTGCCCTTGGGCGTCATCATCGGGTAGTCGCCCATGAACACCGTCTGGCTCTTGATCTCGCCGGTGGTGTTGTTGGTGAACTCCGCGGTGACGAACAGCGGGGCGCAGTAGGTCAGGTCCTTCTCCTTGCACTCCTCGATCGAGGCCTTGACCTCGTCGAAGCGG
>JBOGDN010000708.1:0-3210 GCA_050742995.1 Stackebrandtia sp.
CTGGACGTCGCCGACCTCGCTGCGCGCACCGACGCCAGGCTGGCGAACGTGCGGCGGTTCAGTCGGGCCTACGCGCGGTACTGCTGGCCGACCGAAGGGCTGGACGGAGTGCGCCTGGCGCCGTTCCAGCTGCTGGCGGCCGGGACCGAGAACCTGGCGCGTCGCGGGCACGACTGGCAGCTTGAGACGCTCGACGCGCTTGTCGCCGCCGACGACTCCAAGACGCTGCGGCACACCGGCCGCGTCTTCGTCGACCTGTCCGACGACGCGACGGCCAAAGCCGGCCGTCGTTCCGATTTTTCGCGGGCGGCGGCGGTGCGGTGGTGGACCGACTTCACCGCGGACGGCGGCGAAGGCATGGTCGTCAAGCCGGTGGAGTCGCCGCTGCGCGGCAAGCGCGGTCTGGTCCAGCCGGGTCTGAAAGTGCGCGGCCGGGAGTACCTGCGCATCATCTACGGCCCCGACTACACCGAAGAGTCCAATCTGGAAAAGCTTCGCGCGCGGTCGCTGGGACGCAAGCGCTCGCTGGCGCTGCGGGAGTACGCGCTCGGAATGGAGGCGCTGGACCGACTGGTCTCCGGCGCCCCGCTGTGGAGGGTGCACGAGACGGTGTTCTCCGTGCTCGCCTTGGAGTCCGAGCCGGTCGACCCGCGGCTGTGAGCCGGACACGTCGCCGGGCTCGTCTCGAGTCGGGCATATGCTCGCCGCGAACGCCGCAGTTCTCGCAAGGAGGGAAAACGGCATGAGCCGTCAATGGACGATCAACGGCCGGCTTTCGGTCGTCCCCGCGATCGAGCGCCTCGACCAGCTGGCCACGCCGACGGCGAAGGCGCTGGCAGGTCTGCCCGCCGCCGACGTCGGAGTCGCCGAGATCGACCCCGACCTGGCCGACACCGCTGAGTTCTGCGAGCACTACGGTGTCCCCCTCGCCGCCTCGGCCAACTGTGTGGTCGTGGCCGGCAAACGCGGCGGCGAGCTTGCCTACGCCGCGTGCCTGGCCCTGGCCACGACCCGCGTCAACGTCAACAACGTGGTGCGCAAGCTGCTTGGCGCCCGTAAGGCGTCGTTCGCGCCCATGGACGACGCCGTCCGGCTGACCGGAATGGAGTACGGCGGCATCACCCCGATCGGCCTGCCCTCGCAGTGGCGCCTCCTGGTCGACTCCGCCGTGGCCGCCGCTCCCGAGCTGGTGGTCGGCGGCGGCGCCCGCTCCTGCAAGCTCTTCGTCGCCGGCGAACTGCTCGCTGCCCTGCCCAACGCCGAAGTCGTCGAGGACCTCGCCGCCTAGGGCTGGTCTCAGGACCCGCCTGGGTCCTGGTTATGGGCGGTTTGCGGACGCCGCGGCTATCGATGAGGATCGCGGGCCATCCCGATTCGTCCGAAGGAGATGCAGGCATGCGAAGCAAGATCCTCCGTACGGCGCTGCTGGCCCTGCCCCTGGCCGCCGCCGTCGCCGTCGTGCCCTATGCCGTCGCGGAGTCCGACGACCGAGAAGCCGTCGGCCTTCGGGTGCTGAACTACAACATCCAGGCCGGCCGCGCGGAAGGCGAGGACCCCAACGTCGACCCGCCCAACATCCCCCGCACCGCCGAGGCCATCCGCGCCGAGAACCCCGACATCGTCACCCTCCAAGAAGTACATCAAGCCGACGGCAACGACCAGGTGAACCAGCTGGCCGAAGAGCTGGACATGGAAGTTCACTTCGGACCCGCCGACGCCGCCGCCACCGGAGGCGTTGCCGGCAACGCCATACTGACCAAATTCGACATCGTCGAAGTCGTCAACAAGCCGCTGCCCGACGACCCCGACACCGGCAACGTCAAGCGCGCGATGGCCGGCGTCAAAATCGACCTCGGCGACGGCGCGTTCATCCGAGTCTTCACCACCCACCTGTCGCCCGGACACAGCGCGCCGGTGGTCGCCGAACGAGAAGCCCAGGGCCGCTACTGCCTCGACTACCTCAGCCACGACGGCCCCCTGCTGTTCACCGGCGACTTCAACGAGCGCCCCGAAGACGCCATCCACGGCTGGGCGCTCGAAGACGGCTTCGCCGACACCGGCGAAGAATTCGCCTCCGACCCGACCCACGGCGACGCCCGCATCGACTTCGTCTACGCCCGAGGCGCCGCCGCCGTCGGCGGCCACGTCCCCGACACCGACGCCTCAGACCACAAGCCCGTGGTAATCGACCTCCAGGTCTAGGCGCGGCGCTCCAACTCGCCGACGGTCGCTCCAGGACGAATCGTCCCGTCGACAGCGATATGGCATTTCCGGCGCGACGGCTCGGTTATATAATAAGTTATGTTTTCCGATAAGTGGTGTTGGTGACGGTCGACATAATTCTGGGGCCTTGGCGTCTTCTTGTTTGATTGGTGCGTACTGTTCAGTACGGCAATCGCTTGCCACCCCTTTGCCGTCAAAGCGGGTGTGGCGCGGTCTGCCGTTTCTCATATCACCCAAGAAAAAGGAAACATTCTTCATGCGTAAGCGTCTTGTTGCTCTCGCCGTGGGCGGCGTCGCCGTCGTCGCCGCCGCTACGGCGGGAATCGCCTCCGCCGACGCCGGCGGCGACCCCTTCCTCGAAGTCAAGGACACGAGCGTGCAGGCGGGCGACACCGTCAAGCTCTACGGCACCTGCGCTTATGACCCGGCGCCGTCCGTGCTGTCCGACGCCTTCACCGGCGGCAAGGGCGACGTTCCGGACGACAAGCCCTTCAACGGAACCGCGAAGATCGCCGACGTCGCCGCCGGCGAGTACGAGGTTGTTCTGCACTGCGACGGCGAGGACGTCGGCGTCAAGCCGGTCGTCATCACGGTCGGTTAACACCGCCGCGACGTGACGTTTACGGCACGGGGAACTGTCTCGCACATGTGACATGTGCGTCCCCGTGCCGTTGCTGTTATTTGGCGCAACCCGTCGATCGACAAGCGGAAGAAATAACTTCGCGGAATGTGAGCCGCACGGCCGAGCGCGACTAATGCAGCGCATTTCGACGCTTATCCCGTGGGCCTTTTCATTGTGACTTGCGCTATTGACGGTCGAGGTGCGGCTATGGCGCGGGCGACGACGCGGCCGGGCGCCGGCGGCCGTCGGCGACGCGCATAAAAAACCGGCGCAGCTTTCACGCTGCGCCGGTTTTCATTGCGCCCCGTGCAGGATTCGAACCTGCGCTCCCGGCTCCGGAGGCCGGTGCTCTATCCCCTGAGCTA
>JBOGDN010000709.1:0-7550 GCA_050742995.1 Stackebrandtia sp.
GTTGTGGTGCGAGCCCCAGTTGGCTCCCGCGTCGAGCTGACGTACGGAGTCCAGGTTGGAGTTGTCGTTGACCCACTTGTAGTCGTCGTCGCCGGCCACGACCACCCGTACGTCGCAGCCCGACGACTCCAGATCGTCGAGGACCTGCAGCACCGGCAGCCGTTCGTCGGTGTAGAACAGGCTCGCCGCCACCCATATGCGATCATTTCCCTCGCTGCAGGTCAGGTGCTCCAAGGTGCCGCGGATCGGGTCGGCTTCCTGCCGGGGGAAGAAGTACGACTTGATTCCGGGCGTGTCGCCCACACGCGCCCGGTCCTTGCCGGTCCACTCCACACCCTCGTAGGTCCAGCTGCGCTCCTTCATGCGGTTCCAGTAGCCGACGTAGTTGTCGTACAGCTTCTCGTCGCCGGTGACCGACAGCAGGTTTTGATGCCGCCCGGCCTGCCCCTTGGTCATATTGGACGACGTGTGGGCCACTTTGTACTCGCCGCCGGAGGAGAACGTGAAGAACTTCATGTGCATGGAGCCCGTTTTGTCGTCGACCCCGTTGGGCAGGCATCCGCCGTCGCAGAGGGAGCGGGGGACGCCGGCGGCCCTCAACCTGTCGGCGACTTCGTCGTTGCGGTCCTGGTTGCCGTCGAGAACGATGCGGACGTCCACGCCGGAGTTGTGGGCCTCGACGACGGCGTCGAGCAGAGCCACGACCTCCGGGACTTCCTCGCCGTGGCCGTCGAACAGGTCCCACGTGAACAGCGCGCCGCGGATGACGTCGCCTTCTTCAGTCGCTTCGACGTAGTCGGTCAGGCGGTTGACGATCGAGAAGTCGACGCCGCTGTCTTGCTGGTCGGGCCTGGTGAGGCACACCTCGTACATTTCGGAGACCTCGGTGCATCCGGCGGCCTCCTCGACTTCGGCGTGGGACGCCCAGGTCACGCCGAGCGTGGCGGCCAGCGTGGTTGCGGCGGCGGCCGCGACGCCCCAGACGAGGCGGCGTCGGCGAATCGACATGAACGGGGTTTCCTTTCTTCGCGGGGTTTGAGAAGACTTGCGCGGCCTCAGGTGTGAGCCAGGTCGAACATGCTCGCGTAATAGTCGGCGAACACGTCGTAGACGCCCTGGTCGACGACGCGCAGCATGGCGTCGCTGGACCGGCGCAGTTCGTTGAGGTTCAAGTTGTGCGAACCGCCGTAGACCGCCGGACGATCTTTGCCGTCGTAGAGCGCGTTGGTGACGATCAGCTTGTTGTGGTGGGAATTCCACTCCAGATCGGGGTCGCCGGTTTTGCCGTCGAGCAGACGCACCGAGTCGGGGTCGAGGTCGGAGTTGGCCAACACCCAGTCGCGGTCCTCCTCGCGGGAGAGGATGACGCGCACGTCGCAGCCTTCGCTTCGCAGCTCGTCGAGCTGCTTCAGCGTCCCCGGACGGTGCTCGGTGAACAGGCTGTGGGCCACCCACACCTTGTCGTTGTCCCCTTCACAGCTGGGATTGTCCAAAGTAGCGGGGACGGGGTCGCCGGAGGGCCGGGGGAAGAAGTACGACTTCAGTCCCTGCGCGTCCCCGTTGAACTCGCGCCCGTCCCACGTCTCGCCGTCGTAAGTCCAGCTGCCGACGGCCATGCGGTTCCAGAAGCCGAGGTAGCTGTCGTACAGCTTCTTGTCGCCGTTGACCGTGATCAGGTTTTCGTGTCGTTTGAGCTGCGCGTAGGTGAGGTTCGACGAGGTGTGCGCCACTTTGAGCTCGCCGCCGGTGGAAAACGTGAAGCTCTTCATGTGCATCACGCCGGCCTTGTCGTCGTACTCGTGAGGCAGGCACCCGCCGTCGCACAGCTCGACCATGCCGTTGGCGTCGAACGTCTTTATGACCTCGGAGTTTCGGCTGCGGTCGTCGAGGATGATCTTCACATCGACGCCGCGTTCGGTCTTGGCCGCGACGAGGTCGTCGACCAGGCCCTTGATCTGCGGGGCCCGGTCGTCCATCTCCCACTCGAACACCGCGCCGCGGATCGAGTCGCCCTCTCCGGCGGCCTGGACGTATTCGCGCAGCTTGTCGACGATCGTGGCGTCGAGCCCGTCGTCGTACTGCTCGGGGCTGGCGACGCAGACCTCGTAGATGCCCGAGGTGTGGCAGCCGGACGCGGCGGAATCCACTTCGGCCTCGGCGTCGGGCGTGAACACCGCCCCGAGTCCGACGGCCAATGCCAGCGCCGCGGCTCCCGCCGCCGTCGCCACAACGGTCTTGCGAGACGACACGAGGGACGTTCCCTTCGCCGGGTAGAGCCGAGAAAACATAAATGGCCAGGCCGCGCGGGCTCTTCTTGCGGCCTTGCCAAATGCAACGTATCCCGGCGACCGCACACGCAAGCGCACATGCGGCGCACACGCCCGTCGACGTCTCAGATGCGCGCGACGTCGGCGCAGGTCACCAGCCTCGTGCCCGCCACTCGGCCAGGTGCGGGCGTTCGACGCCGAGAGTGGTGTCCCTGCCGTGGCCGGGGTACACCCACGTGTCGTCGGGCAGCACGGCGAAGATCTTCTGCTCCAGATCGTTCATGAGCGTGGCGAAGTCCTGCTTGGTGCGCGTTTTTCCCGGCCCGCCGGGGAAAAGCGAGTCGCCGGTGAACAGGTGAGGCCAGCCGTTGGAGTCGCGGTACATCAGCGCGATCGAACCCGGGGTGTGTCCGACCAGGTGAATCGCGCTCAGCCGCTGCCGTCCGCACCAGACCGGGTCGCCATGCGACAGCGCGATGGTCGGCGTCGGGATCTCCGCGGCGTCCGCCTCGTGTGCCAGGGAGCGGGCGCCGGTGCGCCGCACCACGTCGGCCGTGGCGCGGACGTGGTCCCAGTGCCGGTGGGTCGTCACCACCGTCGCCAGGCCCGCGGGGCCGACCACCTGGAGAATGCGGTCGGGATCGTCGGCCGCGTCGACGAGCAGCTGTTCGCCGGTGGCGCTGCAACGCAGCAGATAGACATTGTTGTCCATGGAGGACACAGAAAATTTTGAGATCGTCAGCGCCCCAAGGCGTCTTATGTCCGCGGGGCCGCCTGGCTTCACATCGCCGGTATAGCTCATCTGGCGAGCCTGTCACAGCGCGGCCCAAGATCGAAAACGGGCTTGCGAGGGCCGCACGGCGCGCTTACCGTCATAGACGTTCTCAACGAGGAGACGACTCGCCTTTCTACAGGGAGGAGGTGTGGCGGGATGCCGACCCGACTGCCGGGCCGATGTCGCACCGCTTGGTTCGACAACGCGCCCGCCGACGCTCAAACCCTTTCAGCAGCCGCGGACGCGACAAGGCGGCGCTGAAGCAACGCCTAGCAAAGGTGCCTTCGTTGACCGTTTCGCTCGCGTCCCTGGGCTGGGACGCCGAATTCCAGCAGTCCTACGCCCCCTATGACCGGCGAGGCAACGTCCCCGGACGCGTCGCCCGCGTCGACAGGGGCGTGTGCACGGTGCTGTCCGCCTCCGGCGCCGTCCGCGCCAGCATGGCCGGGCGGATGCTCTCTCGCGTGGCCGCCGACCCGCTCGCCGCGCCCAGCGTCGGCGACTGGGCGGTGGTGCGCACCTGGGACGACGACCGGCGCACGCTCGAAGCCGTGCTGCCGCGCCGCAGCGCTTTGGTGCGCGCGGGCGCCGGCAAGGCCGCCGAAGGCCAGGCCATCGTCGCCAACGCCGACACGGTGGCCGTCGTCGAGCCCCTCGATCCCGACCCGGACGCCGGACGCGTCGAACGTCTCGCGGCGCTGGCCTACGAGTCGGGGGCGACGCCGCTGCTGTTGCTGACCAAGGCCGACGCCGTCGGCGACCCCGCGCTGCTCGTCGCCGACCTGCGCACGGCAATGCCGGGCGCGGACGCGATCGCCGTCAGCGCCGTGACAGGGCAGGGCCTCGACGAACTCGGCGCGTACCTCGGGCCGGGAAAGACCGTGGCGCTGCTCGGGGCCTCCGGCGCGGGAAAGTCCACACTGGTGAACAGGCTGGCCGGCGCAGAGGTGATGGCCGTGCGCGGGCTGCGCGGCGACGCCCGCGGCCGTCACACCACCACCCACCGGGCGCTGATTCCGATGCCGCACGGCGGAGTCGTCCTCGATACTCCGGGGCTGCGCACGGTGGGCCTGTTCGACCGTCGCCCCGGAGACGCCGCCGCACCAGTCGACGGACTCGCCCGCGCCTTCGGCGACCTCGAGGAGCTGGCGACCCAGTGCCGGTTCAACGACTGCCGGCACGATGTCGAGCCCGGCTGCGCCGTGGTCGCCGCGGTCGCCGACGGCGCGCTGACCGCGCGGCGGCTGGAAAACTGGCGCAAGCTGCAGCGCGAGCAGGCATTTGAACGCAGTCGCGCCGAGGCGCGGGCGCGTGCGGTGCAGCGCGACCGGGAACGCAAGAGCGCCGGCGGCGAACGGGCGCTCCTGGCGCGGCAGCGACGCGAACGCATCCGCAAAGACGCCGAAGAACGCGCCAAGGCGCGCATAAAAGAACGCGGCCGACGCCGGCCGGAGTGACGTCGCCTACGTCGCGTCATTCCGGCTGGCGTTGCTCGCGGTTTTGTCACGCCGACCGAGTACCGTCGACTGTCAGCCTGCGAGAACGTCAAGTGTCAGACCTGGGAGTTAGGGTCCCCGCGTGAACAGCAACCGTCAGTCGCCTTCTCCTGCCCAGCCCGGCAATCGCCCCGGCGATCACATCAGCATTCGCGGCGCCCGCGAGCACAACCTGGCCAACGTCAGCCTCGATTTGCCGCGCGACGCCCTGATCGCGTTCACCGGTCTGTCCGGCTCCGGCAAGTCCAGCCTGGCCTTTGACACGATCTTCGCCGAAGGCCAGCGCCGCTACGTCGAATCGCTGTCGGCCTATGCCCGGCAGTTCCTCGGCCAGATGGACAAGCCCGACGTCGACTTCATCGAGGGCCTCTCGCCGGCGGTGTCGATCGACCAGAAGTCCACGTCGAAGAACCCGCGCTCCACCGTCGGCACCATCACTGAGGTCTACGACTACCTGGGCCTGCTGTTCGCCCGCATCGGACGCCCGCACTGCCCCGAGTGCGGCGAGCCTGTGGCGCGGCAGACTCCGCAGCAGATCGTCGACCGGGTGCTCGCCATGGACGAGGGCGCCCGGTTTCAGGTGCTCGCGCCGGTGGTGCGCGACCGCAAGGGCGAATACGAGTCGCTGTTCTCCGAGCTGCAGACCAAGGGCTACTCGCGCGCCCGCGTAGACGGCGTCGTCTACCAGCTGACCGACACCCCGAAGCTGAAGAAGCAGGAGAAGCACTCCATCGAAGTCGTCGTCGACCGGCTGTCGGTCAAGGCGTCGGCGAAACAGCGGCTCACCGACTCGGTGGAGTCGGCGCTTCGGCTGTCCGGCGGCATCGTCGAACTGGAGTTCGTCGACGCCGCCGAAGACGACCCGCACCGCGAGCGCCGCTACTCCGAACACCTCGCCTGCCCCAACGACCACCCGCTGGCCCTCGACGACCTGGAGCCGAGGTCGTTCTCGTTCAACACGCCCTACGGCGCCTGCCCGGAGTGCACCGGCCTCGGCGTGCGGCTCGAGGTCGACCCCGAGCTGGTGATCCGCGACGACGAGAAGACGCTGCGAAACGGCGCGCTGGCCCCGTGGTCGAGCGTGGGCATGGGGGACTACTTCCTGCACCAGCTGGCCGCACTCGGCGACGTCCTCAACTTCGACGTCGACACCTCGTGGGAGAAGCTGCCGGCAAGGGCGCAAAAGGCGGTCCTGTACGGCCACGACGCCAAGCTGACGGTGAAGTACCGCAACCGCCACGGCCGGGACCGGTCCTACCAGACCAGTTTCGAAGGCGTGATCCCGTGGGTGGAGCGGCGTCATTCCGACACCGACTCGGAGTGGACGCGCGACAAGTACGAGGGCTTCATGCGGGAGGTGCCCTGCCAGGCGTGCTCCGGCACCCGGCTGCGCCCGGAGGTGCTGGCGGTGACGGTCTCCGGCCGCAACATCGCCGAGATCTGCGCGCTGTCCGTGGCGCGCTGCGCCGACCTGCTCGGCGGCCTGAAGTTGACCGACTCCGAGACGATGATCGCCGAGCGGGTGGTCAAGGAGATCAACGCCAGGCTGAAGTTCCTGCTCGACGTCGGCCTCGACTACCTGTCGCTCGACCGCGCCGCCGGCAGCCTCTCCGGCGGCGAGGCGCAGCGGATCCGCCTGGCCACTCAGATCGGCGCCGGGCTCGTCGGGGTGCTCTACGTCCTGGACGAGCCCTCCATCGGCCTGCACCAGCGGGACAACCACCGACTCATCGAGACCCTGGAGCGTCTGCGCGACCTGGGCAACACCCTCATCGTCGTCGAGCACGACGAGGACACGGTCCGCACCGCCGACTGGGTCGTCGACATCGGACCAGGCGCCGGCGAGCACGGCGGCAAGATCGTCCACTCCGGCCCCGTCGACCAGCTGCTGACGAACGTCGACTCGATCACCGGCGCCTACCTGTCGGGTCGCAAGAGCATCCCCATGCCCGAGTCGCGACGCGCGCCGGACCCCGGCCGCAGCCTGGTTGTCAAAGGCGCCCGCGAACACAATCTGCGCAACGTGGACGTGACGTTCCCGCTCGGCTGCCTGATCGCGGTCACCGGCGTCTCCGGCTCCGGAAAGTCCACGCTGGTCAACGAGATCCTGTACAAGGTGCTGGCCGGCCAGATCAACAATGCCAAGTCGGTGCCGGGGCGGCACCGCCGCGTCGAAGGGCTCGACAACGTCGACAAGGTCGTCGGCGTCGACCAGTCGCCGATCGGACGCACGCCCCGCTCGAACTCGGCCACCTATACCGGCGTGTTCGACAAGATCCGCAAGCTGTTCGCCGAGACCACCGAGGCGAAGGTCCGCGGCTACACGCCTGGCCGGTTCTCCTTCAACGTCAAGGGCGGACGCTGCGAGGCCTGCTCCGGCGACGGCACGCTGAAGATCGAGATGAACTTCCTGCCCGACGTGTACGTCCCCTGCGAGGACTGCCACGGCGCCCGGTACAACCGGGAAACCCTCGAGGTCCACTACAAAGGCAAGACCATCTCCGAAGTGCTCGACATGCCCATCGAGGAGGCCTCGGAGTTCTTCGAGCCGATCTCGTCGATCCACCGTCACCTCAAGACCCTCGTCGACGTGGGCCTGGGGTACGTGCGGCTCGGCCAGCCCGCGCCGACGCTGTCCGGCGGCGAGGCGCAGCGGGTCAAACTCGCCAGCGAACTGCAGAAGCGCTCCACCGGGCGCACGGTTTACGTCCTGGACGAGCCCACGACGGGCCTGCATTTCGAAGACATCAGCAAGCTGCTCGGCGTGCTGGCCGGGCTGGTCGACAAGGGCAACACGATCATCGTCATCGAGCACAACCTCGACGTGATCAAAAGCGCCGACTGGATCGTCGACATGGGCCCCGAAGGCGGAGACAAGGGAGGCGAGGTCGTGGTCGTCGGCACCCCGGAGAAGGTCGCCGCCGTCGAGGCAAGCCACACCGGCGCCTTCCTGAGGCCGATCCTGCAGGCGTGAACGCAGGGCGCGGCCGACGTCGGCGATCGCGCGTGCAC
>JBOGDN010000710.1:0-4039 GCA_050742995.1 Stackebrandtia sp.
GGGCTTTCTGAGGGACGCGCATGAGTCAGGCCTTCCCTTCTCCCGACTGGATTTGCAAGAAAGATGCAAGATCTTGCAGAACTGCGGCAACGCTATCAGCGTCTTTCAGGGATGTAAAGGTGTGAAATCATGGGCGGTCCGAGTCGAGGTCGCGCGGGTGCGCGGGCGGGGCGGTCAGTCGTCGGGTTGGCCCGAGTTGGGCTGCCAGTTGCGGTAGGTCTCCCACATGTTGCGCATGGTGCAGACCTTCTCGTCGAAGTGCGGATCGCCGCCCAGCAGCACCCCGTCATACGGGGTCCGCAGTCGCCACACCTTTCCCGAGTCCAGATAGATCACCGGCACGGTCCGGGCGCCCCGGCGTTCGGCGCGAAGTTCCACGATGTCCTGCCATGAGGCGCACTCGCGTCTGGCCGGCCCGGGAATGACCGGGCGCACGCCCGACTCGTCGAGATCGACGCCGCCGCGCCGCACCAGCGGAAAGGCGACCGCCGCCCCGGCGACGAAGGCCGCGGGAACGGCGAGCAGTTCCAACCCCGGCACGTCGCCGGCCGTGACGAGCACCGTCGCGGCGGCCGCGATCACGGCCGTGCCGCACCCGATGCGCAGCGCCCGGCCCGCGACTTGGCTCGACGTCAACCGGTATCGCACCGGGAACACGCTCGACACCGCCCACCTCCGCGGTCCGCGGTCGGCGCCGCCGACCTGGTTGCGAACACGACGATCTTCCCACATTGCAGCGGAATCCGCGACCACATTGGGCTCTCTTCTCGTTACAGGAAAGGAAAGTCCGGTGTCGACAGGAGCGAGGCGGCCGATTCGCTACTGTCCGTATGCGACTCAATGCGGTATGTCCACGATCGGCGATCCCAGCTCCGGCGTCGCCGCTCGCCGCCGCCTCCTCCCCTGTCGCCCGGGTGCGAGAAGAAGAAAGCGGCGGAGGCGACCGCCGGCGCCGAAAGCGGTACGAGAGGCGCCGCGGTGCGGTGGTTTCTTTGCTAGGTTGGCGGCGTGAACGACGATCCGTGGCGGGACAAGCTGACACCCGAGGAATATCAGGTGCTGCGCGAGGGCGGCACCGAGCCGGCGTTCACCGGCGAGTACACCGACACCGAGACGCCGGGCGTCTACTGCTGCCGCGCGTGCGGGGCCGAGCTGTTCGTCAGCGACGTCAAATACCACTCCGGCTGCGGCTGGCCTTCGTTCGCCGACGCGGAGTCGGCAGCGGTGCGGCTGCTCGAGGACCGTTCCTTCGGCGTGGTCCGCACCGAGGTGCGCTGCGCCAAGTGCGACTCGCACCTGGGCCACCTGTTCCGGGGCGAGGGTTTGGCGCCGAAGGACCTGCCGGATCAGCGCTACTGCGTCAACTCGATCTGTCTGAAGCTGCGCGAGTCCTGACGGCGCCGGCCGAGGCTACAGGTCGCCGCGCAGACCGTCCATTATCCGCTTGAACGCCCAGCCCATGTTCGCGCGCGCCCGGTTGGCCGGGTGGGCCGCGCCGAAGTCCTCGAAGACGCCGTGCTCTCCGGCGTAGATGCTGTAGATCAGCGCGGGTCTGTCGTCGGAGTCGTAGATGATCCCGGCCTCGCAGCGCTCGTCGCTGTCGTCGCCGAACAGTCCGGAGTCGGTGTCGAACCAGCCGGCCTTGGTGGCGATGCGCATCCGCTCCTTGGTTGACAGATGCAGCCGGATCCCGTCGCTGAACGCCACCGGGGCGCGCAGCGCCGAAAACAGGTAGTCCCGCGACTCGTCGGAGACGAGTTCGCCGACGGCCGTCTTCCGCCAGATGTCGTGCTGCTCCTTCGGGGTGGTCGTTCCCAGGAAGAACCGCTTCGGGTCGTCGCCGTTGGGCTGGACTCGCGTGTCGACGAAGCCCTGATCCGACCAGTAGGAGTTGATCTCGTCGCCGTCGACGACCTGCCCGCACAGCCGCACCGCGGTGTTGTCGGAGACCGTCAACATGACGCACAGGACGTGGCCGAGCGTGACCTTGCTTGGGTAGGCGCCGTCCCATCCGAAGACGCCGTCCCCGTCGTAGGAGACGAGCGACTCGGGAACCTCGACCTGGTCGTCGAGGCTCAGCTCGCCGCGGTCCACCTTGTCCAGCAGCGCGATCGCCACCGGCATCTTGTTGACGCTCCAGGCTTCCACCAGGTCGTCGGAGTCGCGTTCCACCGCGGTTTCGGCGTTCCCGTCGGAGTCGAACACCGTGATGTGCGCCTTCCACCAGCCGCCGGCGGCGGCGCTTTCGGCCTTGTACACGGAATTGACCTGCTTGGCCGCCTGTTTCAGATTCGTCGGCGCGTGCTCGGGCACCAGAATCGAAGCCTCGGTCGGAGCACACGACGGCTCGGGCGTCCTGGCGCTGGCCTGCCCGTACGCCGCCGTGCCCAGGCCCGCCGCGACCACGCCCCCGACGCCCAGCCCGATGAGGGCTCTGCGTCGTTTGTCGACTGCCATGATGCGTCTCCAATTCCGGCGGGGTTGCCCGTCCCGCACACGCCTTGAGACACGAGGTTGGAGGGAAAGCGTTTACATTGGTTCGCCGCAGCGGCGACAAATGAGCCGTTCGTCCGAGTCGGTTTACATCCGTTCGGGTATTTAACCTGGTAGATGCGCCACGAAATTCACTGTCAGCGAGGGAACGGATCCAGCCGCGTCCCTGCGCGGCGGCGTGCTGGAATTGCCGCATGGCTCGCGTGCGATCCGCCCGTTTCGAACGACTCGACACCCGCACTCTCTACGCGCTGCTGCGGCTGCGCGTCGACGTCTTCGTCGTCGAGCAGAACTGTCCGTATCCCGAAGTGGACGGACGCGACGTCGAGCCGGAGACCGTCCACGTCTGGGCCGAAGCCGACGACCGGATCGTGGCCTACCTGCGAGTCCTGACCGAGCCTGACGGCCGCCGCATCGGACGCGTGTGCACTGCCGAAGCCGCGCGCGGCCGGGGGCTTGCCGGACAGTTGATGTCGGAGGCGCTGCGCCACGTCGGCGACACGCCCGCGTGGCTGCACGCCCAGACCCCGGCGATCGGGCTGTACCGGCGGCACGGCTTCGCCGCGCAGGGACCGGAGTTCCTCGTGGACGGGATACCGCACGTGCTCATGCGGCGAGAAGCCTCTGGCTAGCGCACACGGTCTAAGGCAGCGAGTTCACGATCTCGGCGACGTCGCGGCGCTTGCCGGTGTAAAACGGCACTTCCTCGCGCACGTGCATACGAGCCCTCGAGGCGCGCAGCTCGCGCATCAGGTCCACGATGCGGTGCAGCTCGTCGGATTCGAAGGCCAGCATCCACTCGTAGTCGCCAAGCGCGAACGCGGGCACGGTGTTGGCTCGCACGTCGGGAAAGCCGCGGGCCATCTTGCCGTGCTCGGCCAGCATGTCGCGGCGCTCGGCGTCGGGCAGCAGGTACCAGTCGTAGGAGCGGACGAACGGGTACACGCACACGTAGCCCCGGGGCTCCTCGTCGGCGATGAACGCCGGAAGGTGGCTCTTGTTGAACTCGGCCGGCCGGTGCAGCGCCATCTGCGACCACACCGAGGTCAGGTGGCGTCCCAGGGACGTGCGCCGGAACTGCGAGTAGGCGTTTTGGAGTTCGTCGCTGCTTTCGCAGATCCACCAGACCATCAAGTCGGCGTCGGCGCGCAGACCCGACACGTCGTAGACGCCGCGGACTTCGACTCCTTTGTCGGCCAGATGCGAGAACAGCGACTCCACGTCGGAGGAGATGTCGTCGCGCAACGGAGGCAGCGGCGATTCGGCCCGAAACACCGACCACATGGTGTACCGGATCTTCTCGTTGAGCTCCTTGATGCGCGCCGCGTTCGGGTTGACGGCCGAAGATGACATGGCTCGAATTGTTCACCAAAGCCGCGCCGCGCCGACCCGCGGCCCCGCGTCAGGCGACTGCCGCCACGGGGTCGGCGAGGACCTGTTCGGCGGCGGCTTGTCCGGAGGCGATGCAGGCGCAGATGCCGACTCCGTCGTAGGCGGCGCCGGCGAGCCCGATCGGGTGCGCGCTCAGCGCGGCGCGGGCGCGGCG
>JBOGDN010000711.1:0-3551 GCA_050742995.1 Stackebrandtia sp.
GCCCGAAACCGGGCGCCCCGCGATCTGGCGAAGCCAGCAGTGCCTTTTATCTACTTCTTGGAGGCGGAGACCTTCTCAGGCTCCGGCTCGGGAGCGTCGTCGACCTCGGGCTCGCCGCCGACCGTGATCGGCTTGCTGCGGCTCCAGGCGACGGCGGCGACCACGATGAGCACGGCGGCCGAGGCGATCCCGATGCGGATCGCCGGGTTGGCGTCGTCTGCGCTGTACATGATCACCGCGGGCGCGATGAGCAGCGACACCAGGTTCATCACCTTGATGAGCGGGTTGATGGCCGGGCCGGCGGTGTCCTTGAACGGGTCGCCGACGGTGTCGCCGATGACGGTGGCGTCGTGGGCCTCGGAGCCCTTGCCGCCGTGCGCGCCGTCCTCGACGGACTTCTTGGCGTTGTCCCAGGCGCCGCCGGAGTTGGCCAGGAAGATCGCCATGAGCACGCCGCAGGCGATCGCGCCGACCAGGTAGGCCGCGAGCGCGCCCGCGCCGAGGCCGAAGCCGACCGCGACCGGAGCGAGCACCGCAAGCAGAGCCGGCGTCATGAGTTCGCGCTGGGCGTCGCGGGTGCAGATGTCGACCACGCGTCCGTACTCGGGGCGCTCGGTGCCGTCCATGATTCCCGGCTTGGTGCGGAACTGGTTGCGCACCTCGAACACCACCGCGCCCGCCGAGCGGGACACCGCGTTGACGGCCAGCCCGGAGAACAAGAACACCACCGAGGCGCCGACGATGACGCCGACGATGTTGGCCGGGTCGGCGAGGTTGAGAACCTCGAGGACCTGCTGTTCCACGTCCTCGGCGGCCGTGCCGGCGGTCTCCAGCGCGTCGCCGATGGCCCGGCGGTAGGCGCCGAACAGCGCGGTGGCCGCGAGAACGGCCGTGGCGATGGCGATGCCCTTGGTGATGGCCTTGGTCGTGTTGCCGACCGCGTCCAGGTCGGTGAGGATCCGCGCGGCGTCGCCGTCGACGTCGCCGGACATCTCCGCAACACCCTGGGCGTTGTCGCTGATCGGGCCGAAGGTGTCCATGGCGACGATCACGCCGACGGTGGTGAGCAGGCCGCAGCCGGCAAGCGCGATGGCGAACAGCGAGACGAACAGCGCGCCGCCGCCGAGCATGTAGGCGCCGAAGACGCCCGCGCCGATGAGCAGCGCCGAGAACACCGCCGACTCCAGGCCGAGCGAGAAGCCGGAGAGGATGACGGTGGCCGGGCCGGTCAGCGAGGTCTTTGCGACGTCGGAGACGGGGCGCTTGGAGGTTTCGGTGTAGTAGCCGGTCAGCGCCATGATGGCGGCGGCCAGCACGATGCCGATGACGACGCCGCCGATGGCGACGCCCTGCGGCGAAAGCGGAATGTCCGCGATCTCCGCGTCGGTCAGCGACGAGTTGGTGAGGTCCGCCCACTTCGACGGGATGATCGCCACGACGGCGGCCGCCGAAAGCACGGCCGAGACGATCGCCGAGATGAAGAACGCCCGGTTGATCGCGGTCAGGCCGTTGCGGTCGGACTTGCGCAGCTTGGTGATGACGACGCCGAGCATGGCGGTGAGGATGCCGACCGCGCCGATGACCAGCGGCAGCACCAGACCGTCGTCGCCGAAGGCGACGGTGCCCAGGATGAGCGAGGCGACAAGCACCACGGCGTAGGACTCGAAGAGGTCGGCGGCCATGCCGGCGCAGTCGCCCACGTTGTCGCCGACGTTGTCGGCGATGGTGGCCGCGTTGCGCGGGTCGTCTTCGGGGATGCCCTGCTCGACCTTGCCGACCAGGTCGGCGCCGACGTCGGCGGCCTTGGTGAAGATGCCGCCGCCGACACGCATGAACATGGCCAGCACGGCCGCGCCGAAGCCGAAACCTTCCAGAACGGTCGGCGCGTCGCCCTTGAAGACCATGACGACGACGGACGCCCCCAGCAGTCCGAGGCCGACGGTGAGGAAGCCGACCACGCCGCCGGTGCGGAACGCGATCTGCATGGCGCCGGCGCGCTCGCCTTCGCGGGCCGCGGCCGCCACGCGCACGTTTGCGCGGGTGGCCAGCCACATTCCGGCCCATCCGATGAAGGCGCTGAAGCTCGCGCCGACCACGAAGAAGGCGCTGCGGCCGATCTTCACCATGGTCTCGCTGGTCTCGCCGGTCTCGTGGACCGGCAGCAGCCAGAGCACGAAGACGGCGACGAGCACGAAGATCGAGACGGTGCGCAGCTGCCGTCGAATATAAGCGGAGGCGCCTTCCTGGACGGCCTCCGAGATCTCCTGCATTTTCTTGGTGCCCGTACCAGCCGAGAGCACCGTCCTGACCAACGCGGCGGCGAAGCCGAGCGCGACGAGCGCGAGCACGGCCGCGAGGATCAGGTAGCTGATCTCCGGTGTTACCGCGCCGTTGTCGCCGCCGTTGGCAAGCAACGTTTGGGACATCGATTCTCCTGTTAATTGATCCCCGTGTCTCTTGGTCCGGGGCAGACAACCTGCGGAGTGTAACGACCGTCGCCGGGACCCGCGCCGACCGGCGCCGTGCCGATGGGCTAAAGCGGCCAGGCCATGCGCACGACGCTGCCCGCGCCGTCGTCGCCCTCGATGACCTGTAGGTCCGCGACCAGCCCCGCGAGCAGCGTCAGGGCGACTTCTTCGGTCAGCAGATCCTCGTCCTCGGCGCCGTCGGTCAGCTCGTGCCCGTCGCCGGCCGGATCGCGCATGAGATTGGGCGTAATAGGGGCGAAATCAGCAATTTCAGCCACGAAATGCGCACCAATTGTCAATTTCATCCGCACCAGGTCGGTAATCCCGTGCCGACGGTGTCTGGCCACCGCCCGCGAACACGCCTCGCCGGCGGCCTGGCGCACCTCGTCGAGCGTCTCCCCGGACAAAGACGCCTGCTGCGCCACCGAGGCGGCCACCAACCGCGCGGTGCGCACATGCGCCGGGGCAGGCGTGAAAGCGAATCGCACCACGGGCATGTCTCAGCCGTCCGTGGGGAGCGCCGGACGAATGTCTAGCACCTTGTCCAGACCGGTCAGTTGGAAGATCTTCAGCATCTGAGGGCGGGCGCACACGATCAGCAGGCTGCCGCCGACCTCGCGCAGCCGTCGCAGCATGCCGATGAACACGCCGAGCCCGGTCGAGTCGCAGAACTCCACGCGGTCGACGTCGATGGCGATGTCGACCGCGCCCTGATTCAACAGCTTCAACAGGGCGGCTCGCAGCTGCGACGACGTGTACATGTCGATCTCGCCGCGCACCTCGACGACTGTGCGGCGCCCCGCCGTCCGCGTGTCAAGTGTCAGCTCCATTGCCTTCCCGCCCTGCCATTGGCCGCGAATCGTACGTCTTGCATATGTCGGACTGATTCCGCCCCTGTGGGCGGATCGTCCGACAGCCTAGCTGTCGACGGCGAGCCGGGGAACCGTCGGCGCCGGGCAGCTGCAGCCAGGTTTGACGCGCCGCACCAGTGGCAGGGCGGGCATAGCGTCGACTAAAGGCTGTAGGCGCTTGCCCAGCCGAAATTGCCCGTCTCACCTGAGCGAAACCTGAGTTGAGCCTGAC
>JBOGDN010000712.1:0-2098 GCA_050742995.1 Stackebrandtia sp.
GAACCGACGCCGACGGCGCCTCCGCCGCCGCGGCACGGGGCGCCGACCGCGCGCGTGGACGACGAGTGGCTGCGGGTGTTCGAGGAGACCAGCCGACACACCGCCGAAGCCCATGTGGCGTTCTTGAAGATGTCCGAGACCGCGATCGCCGGACTGGCCGGAGTCCTCGGCAACGGCGCGGCCGCGGCCGGTCAAGCTCTGACCGCCGACGAGAACCGACCCGAAGCCGCGGACGCCGCCGGCCCCGCTGCTTGGATCGACGTCTCCGACGGCGCGACGCCGCCCGCCTCGGTACCGGCTGTTCGCGAGCAAGTCGAGCCGCCTGGCATGACTGTCGATGCGGCGCCTGCGCAGCCCGAGACGGTCGCGCCCCTCGACAGCGAGGAGCTGAGTCGGCTGCTGTTCGAGTCCGTGGCGGAGGTGACGGGCTTCCCGACGGAAATGCTTGAAGCCGACATGGAGCTGGACACCGATCTGGGCATCGACTCGATCAAACGTGTGCGCATCATGTCCATGATGCTGGATCGAGTCGGCTATTTGCCTAATATGGATGTTACTGAAGTCGCGAAACTGCGCACCTTGGGCGACATAGTCTCCGCCATGGACGGAGCGACGTCCACGCTAGACCGAGGTGCCATAGAGGCCATGGCGGGCGATACGTCGCTCGTAGCGGCTATCTCCTCAGTCCCTTACGGAACGGATCTGGCCTCTGTGCTGTCGGCGACGGACGACGTCTCCGGTGAGAGCGTTCCCCAGTTGCGACGGCTGGCGGTGCGCGCGAAACCCGCTGATGCGCCGGGCGAGCCCATGCCCGGACTGCGCGACGGGTGGCTGGCGATCGTCGACGACGGCGTCGGCGTGGCGGCGCAGGTCGCCGAAAAGCTCGCCGCGCATGAGGTGGTGGCCGGCGTGGTCGACGAGGCGCCTGCGGACGCGTACGGCGTGGTGTTCCTCGCGGGACTGCGGCCCGCATCCTCCGAAACTGACATGCTGGCGGTCGGCCGGCAGGCGTTCCACACGGCTCGTGTCGCGGCGAGCCGCATGGAACGCGTAAGCGGCGTGTTCGTCACGGTGCAGGACACCGGCGGAGACTTCGGGCTGGCCGGGAGCGAGCCGCAGCGCGCCGGTCTGGCCGGGTTGGCCGCGTTGGCCCGCACCGCGGCGCGGGAGTGGCCGCGCGCGTCGGTCAAGGCGATCGACTGCGAGCGCGGCGACCGCACGCCGGAGGAGGTGGCCGAGGTGGTTGTCGCCGAGCTGCTGGAAGGCGGCGACCAGACTGACGTGGGACTGCGCGCCGACGGCGAACGCACCGTGCTGACGGACGTCGAAACGCCCGTCGAGCCCGCCGCCGAACCCCGGATCGGACCGGACTCCGTGATCGTCGCGACCGGAGGCGGCCGAGGCGTGACGGCCGCGGCGCTGCGCACCCTGGCAAGCGAGTATAAGCCGCGTCTGATGCTGCTGGGGCGCACCGAGTTGGAGGACGAGCCGTCTGAACTGCGGGAATTCGTCGACGAGGCCGCGCTGAAGCGGGCCGTCATCGCACGCGAGCAGGCTCGCGGCGAAGGTTCTCCGGACCTCGCCGCGGTCGGCGCCGAGGTGCGCCGGCTGCTGGCGGTCCGGGAAGTCCGCGCCACTCTGGACGATTTGCGGGCGGCCGGCAGCGAGGCGACGTACCTGCAGGCCGACGTCTGCGATCCCGAAGCGCTTCACACGGTGCTGGCCGAGGTGCGCCGGGAACAGGGTCCGATCACCGGTGTGGTGCACGGCGCCGGAGTGCTGGCTGATTCGCGGCTGGCCGACAAGACCGACGCGCAGTTCCAACGCGTTTTCGACACCAAAGTGGAAGGGCTGCGGAATCTGTTGGCCGAGACGGCCGAAGACCCGCTGCGAGTGTTGTGCGTCTTCTCCTCGGTTGCGGCGCGTTTCGGCAACGCCGGCCAGAGCGACTACGCCATGGCCAACCAGGTCGCCGCCGGCCTGGCCGCGGCCGAACGTGCAAAGCGTCCGGACTGTCTGATCCGCGCGATCGCCTGGGGACCTTGGGACGGCGGGATGGTCGACGCCTCTATGGCCGAGGTGTTCCGCGACCACGGCG
>JBOGDN010000713.1:0-7229 GCA_050742995.1 Stackebrandtia sp.
ATGAGCGCGGTGTCGTCCCTGAGGTCGGAGACCCAGCTTTCGGCGTCGTCGTGGGTCTGCACCGCCGGCTCGGCTGCTTCCTCCGGCGGTGGCGAGACGTCCTTTTCCTTTTCCTTCTTGGCTTTGCGGCCCTTGCGGCCCCGCTTGGGCTTTTCCTCCGCCTCGGCGGGCGCCTCCTCCTCGGGCTGCTGCTCCGGCTCGGCCGGGGCCTCGGCTTCGGGCTCAGGCTCGGGTGCGGGCTCAGGCTCGGGTTCGGGCTCGACATGAGGCGCTTCGGCCGGCGCGGCCTCGGCCGGCGGCTCCTCGTGCTGCGGATATTCGTCGGCCGGGGCTTCCTGCTGCTGCCTCGCCTGCTCGGCGTAGACCTCTTCGGCGGGCGGCGCGGCTTCGGCGGAGCGCTGTTCGCCGTGCCTGATGTACTCGGAACGCTGGTCAGCCTCGTCCCAGTAGGCCGCGTCGTCGGGTTCGGGGTACCGCTCGGTGAGGTACGGGTTCGGGTTGACCTGCGAAGCGGCGGCGGCCGTGGGCATCTCGTAGGTGTGGTCGGCCGGCGGCCTGACGTCCGAGGCGGCGTACGGCGCTTCGTCGTAGCGGTCGGTCGCGCTGGGGTATGCCTCGGTCGGGCCGGGGTACGGCTCGTCCGCTGCGGGCTGGGTCTCGGTCGCGGCGCCGGCGGGCGCCGCCGGGGCGCGACGCATGGTGTTCACCAGCAGCGAGCCGAGCAGTCCCGCGAGGACGGCGTAGCCGCCGATCCAGATTCCGGTCCACTGTGCGCTCAGGCCCACGTCGGGCTGTCCGGACGCGCCGTAGGCGGCGACGAGCAGCAGCGGGCCGGCGGCTCCGGACACCGCGACGACGCGGTGGTCTTCCGGGCCGTCGCTGGTGAGCCAGGCCGCGCACGCGCCGACGAGCAGCGAGATGACGAGCAGCGGCGGCGCCACCTCGGGGATCAGGTCCGGCCACAAGCCCCACACGCCAAGACGCACCTCGTCGCCGGCGTCTTCGCCGATCGGCAGGAACGCGGCCAGCGCGGCCAGCGCCCAGGTCGCCGCCACCGAGACCGTCACGTTGACGGAAACCGCGCGGGAGAGCATCACCAGGCAGGCCATGGCCACGCCGGCCGCCGATCCGATCGCGACGGAGACGAAGGGCGCGGTGGCCATGTCGGTGTCGCTGAAGCGCATGGCCGGCACGGCCGTCAACGGCGCGAGCACGTAGGCGCCGACTCCGGCGCCGAGCACGGCGACGATCCTGTGAACGGTGTCGTCGGAAAGCCGGCCGGCGACGATGCCGCCGGCTACAGTAGACACTGCTGCGAGCCAGGCGGCCCACGACAGCTGCGCCGCCCATTCGGCGACGGATCCTTCGCGCCAAATGAGAATGGCCATTCCGGACGCCAGGCCCAGCTGGGCGAGGGCGGTTGCCGCGGAAACGCCGAAGGCGAGGCCGATGACGGTTACGGGACTTGCTTTAGACATGGAAAGGAGCCTATGGGTTGAGTTGAACCGATGTAAACGACTCGCGGGGCATTGAAACCGCGACGTTATCGACGGGCACGTCGGACGGACGTTCGCGTTACATGGTGTTTAGTTATAGCTCTTGCGGGTGACAAATTCACGACACTCAGCCGGATTGCCCGCGCCGGGCGCCGACGTGGGGCACCCTGGCGGGAATGAGTCAAGCACCAGACGATACGGCGTACGCCTCGACGGCGCAAGCGCCCCAACAGGATAACGCCTTCGAGCCCTGGCAGCGCGGCGATGCGCGGATGGGACTTGTGGCGTCCGAGGGACGCGAGTTCGCGCGTGTCGTCGACTCCCGCGGAACCGCGGAGGAGTTCAGCGGGGCGCGGGAGCGCTACGCGCAGCAGCAGCGGCCGCGCGCGGTGCGCCGCGACGACGTCGACGGGGGACGGTCTATGGCCGACCACCCGCTGTTTCGCGGCCTGCTCGAGGAGCTGCCCGCGCGCAACGCCGCGCCGTCGCAGGAGTGGCTCGACCGCTGGGCGTCCACGGCACGGTCGATTTTGGACTTGCTATACAGTCGCGATCCGCTCACATAAACGCGGCGGCTAGCCTCGACAACGACCGGTTTTCCGATTTTGGAGGCTACGCACCGATGAGCGATCTGCACGCGAACCTGACGCGGCGACTGGCCGAAGCCGACCCCGAGACGGCCCGCCTGGTCGAGGCCGAGGGCCGTCGCCAACACGACAAGATCCGGCTCATCGCCAGCGAGAACTACGTCTCGCAGGCGGTCCTGGACGCCACCGGCACCGTGCTGACCAACAAGTACTCCGAAGGGTACGCGGGCAAGCGCTACTACGAGGGCCAGCAGCTCATCGACGAAGTCGAGGAACTGGCCGCCGCTCGCGCCAAGTCGCTGTTCGGCGCCGAGCACGCCAACGTGCAGCCGTACTCCGGATCCCCGGCCAACCTGGCGGTCTACCTGGCCTTCGCGCAGCCCGGCGACACGGTCATGGGCATGGCGCTTCCCATGGGCGGCCACCTCACCCACGGCTGGAGCGTCTCGGCGACCGGCAAGTGGTTCAACGCCGTCCACTACGGCGTCGGCCGCGACACCGGTCGCGTCGACTTCGACGAGGTCGCCGAGCTGGCCCGCAAGGAACGTCCCAAGCTGATCTTCTGCGGCGGCACCGCGATTCCGCGCACTGTCGACTTCGCGAAGTTCGCCGAGATCGCCCGCGAGGTCGACGCGGTGCTTGTCGCCGACATCGCCCACGTCGCCGGCCTGGTCGCCGGCGGCGCACACCCCTCGCCGATCGGGCACGCCGAGGTCGTCACCACCACCACGCACAAGACGCTGCGCGGGCCGCGCGGCGCCATGATCATGTCCAACGCCGATCGCGCCAAGGCCCTCGACAAGGCCGTGTTCCCCGGGCTGCAGGGGGGGCCGCACAACCACACCACCGCCGCGATCGCCGTGGCGCTGCGCGAGGCGGCGACCGCCGAGTTCGCCGCGTACGCCCGCCAGATCGTCGCCAACGCCAAGGCGCTCGCCGCCGCGCTGACCGAACGCGGGTTCTCCCTCGTCTCCGGCGGCACCGACAACCACCTGATCCTCGCCGACCTGACCAGCAAGGAGATCGGCGGCAAGCCCGCGGCCAAGGCGCTCGACCGCGCCGGCGTCGAGCTGAACTTCAACACGGTGCCGTTCGACCCGCGCAAGCCGTTCGACCCCTCCGGCCTGCGCATCGGGACCGCGGCGGTCACGACGCGCGGCATGAGCGAGTCCGACATGTCGGCGATCGCGGCGTGGATCGACCGCGCCGTGGGCGCCGCGCGAGACGGCAAAGAGGAGACGCTCGACGAAATCGCCGGCGAGATCCGCGACTTCTGCGCCGGATTCCCCATCCCCGGCTGGAGCGCCTGAGCGCCGCGGCGTTCGAGCTTTCGCTATAGAGGACCTGCCCCACCCCATCCGGGGGCAGGCCACCCCCATAGCATTCGGCCTATCTCACTATGGGTGATCGGGGTGCGTCAAGCGAGTTTAAGGCTTGCGCGCCTGAGACCGCCCTGAGATTAAGGTCGGGCGACGGCGCGGCGCGCGTACCGTGAGCGGCATGCGTGACTGGCTGCGGCGGCGACGCCGTTTGAGCGTCGTCGTCGCCGTTTTGGCCCTTGTGGCGGCGACGGGCGGAGTGTGGTGGTACGCGTCGGGTCCGACGCCCCACACCACCGAGGATTTGCGGATCGCCGTCGGCGACGACGAGCCGGCCGAGCTCGACGTGCGTGTGTATGTGCCGCAGGAGACTCCGGCGCCGGCGGTGTTGTTGGCGCACGGTTTCGGGGGGACCAAGGAGACGGTGGCGGACACCGCGGAGAAGCTCGCCGGGCGCGGCTACTTTGTGCTGACTTATACGGCGCGCGGCTTCGGGACCTCGGGCGGCATGATCCACCTCAACTCGCCCGACTACGAGGTCTCCGACGCCTCCGAGCTGCTCGACTTCCTGGCCGAGCGCGACGACGTGGTTCAAGACGCCGACGGCGACCCGCGCGTCGGCGCCGCCGGCGGCTCGTACGGCGGGGCGCTTTCGCTGCTGCTGGCGGGCCACGACGACCGCGTCGACGCGATCGTCCCGCAGATCACCTGGAACAGCCTTGCCGACGCGCTGTTCCCCAACGCCGCCAGCGCCGAGGGGGAGCCCGACGACGCCGGGCCGATCGCCGACGGGGTCTTCAAGCAGAGCTGGGCCGGCCTTTTCTTCGCCGCCGGACTGCAGTCGAGCGCTCCGGGCGGTCCGCCCGCGAATTCCGCCGATCCGCAGGCCATGGCGCCCGACCCCGCGTGCGGGCGCTGGGCGCCGGACACGTGCGCCATGTACCAGGACATCGCCGCGTCGGGGCGGATCGACGAGACCGCGCGACAGCTGCTGCACGCCTCCAGCCCGGAGTCGATCCTCGACGACGTCGTCGCGCCCACCCTGCTGATACAGGGACAGGCCGACACGCTCTTCGGGCTCGACCAGGCCGACGCCAACGCGCGCGGCCTGGTGAACGCGCCGACCAGGGTGGCCTGGTACTCCGGCGGGCACGACTCCGCCGGCACCATCACCGACTACGACCGCGTCGAGGCGTTGACCGCGCAGTGGCTCGACCACCACCTGCGCGGCGAGGGGGACGAACCCGGCGACTCCTTCACGTTCACCCGCATCGGCGGGGTCACCTCTTCGCGGGCCGACCTGTCCACGATCGGGCTGGTCGCCGACGAGTACCCCGGCGTCTCCGGCGCCGAGGAGCCGACGGTGCTGAAAACCGGCGACGACGTCTCGCCGCAGACGATCGCCAGCCCGCCCGACGGCACTCCCGCGGCGCTGTCGTCCGTGCCGACGTTCGGTCAGCTGTCGACCTTGGCCGCGGGCGAGGCGACGCGGGACATTCCCGGCCAGTTCGCCAGTGTGGACTTCTCCTCGGGCGCCGACCGCCCCGTCGACGTCGTGGGCGCGCCGCGCACCACCCTGAAGGTCGCCTCCTCAAGCGGCGAGGCGGTGCTGTTCGTCAAGCTCTACGACGTCGACCCGACGGGACGGGCCACCCTGCCCAACGGCCTGATCGCGCCGGTGCGCCTGACCGACCTGCCCGAAGACGTCGCCGACGCCGAACCCGTCGCGGTGGAGCTGCCCGGGATCGTGCACCGGCTCGAGCCGGGCCACAGCCTCCGCCTCGTCGTGGCCACTTCGGACCAGAGCTACTCCGGTCCGGTCGAGCCGGCGACCTACACCGTCGAGATGTCCGGCGAGCTGGCGCTGCCGCAGACCCCCGCCGGCCCGCTTCCGTCGCAGGACTCTTTCTGGACCGGCGCGCTGATCGCCCTGGGGATCGGGTTGCCGGCCGCCGCGCTCGCCGCCTGGCTCGTCGCCCGATTCCGCCACAGCCGTCGCGACCGCAGCGTCGAAGCCGACCTCGCCGACGTCCCGCTCGTGGTGCGCGAACTGCGCAAGGTCTACGCCGACGGCTTCGTCGCCGTCGACGGCGTGAACTTCTCCGTGGAGCGGGGCCAAGTCGTCGGACTCCTCGGCCCCAACGGCGCCGGCAAGACCACCAGCCTGCGCGTGCTGATGGGGATGCTGCAGCCCACACAGGGGGAGATGCGCGTCTTCGGCCGCCGCGTCGTCCCGGGCGCGCCGGTGCTTTCCCGTCTGGGCGCGCTCGTCGAAGGCCCCGGACTGCTGCCGCATTTGTCCGGCATGGACAATCTGCGGCTGTTCTGGCGCGCGACCGGACGCCCCGAAGCCGACGCACACCTCGACGAGGTGGTCAAGATCGCCGACCTCGGAGACGGCGTCCACCGGAAAGTCCGCGCCTATTCGCACGGCATGAAACAGCGCATCGCCATCGCGCAGGCCATGCTCGGACTTCCGGATCTGCTCGTCCTCGACGAGCCTGCCGACGGCCTCGATCCGCCGCAGATAGCCGAGATGCGCCGGGTGCTGCACGAATACGCCCGCGACGGCCGCGCCGTCCTCGTCTCCTCGCATCTTCTGGCCGAAGTGGAGCAGACGTGCACCCACGTGGTGGTCATGAGCCGCGGACGGGTCGCCGGCGCCGGGAAGGTCGCCGACGTCATCGGCAGCGGCGACGGACATCGCCTCGAAGACGCGTTTTTGGAGCTGGTGCAGCGATGACGACCGATCAGGCAGCCAAGGCCCGGGCCGACGGCTCGGCGTCCGGCTACGACGCGTACTCCACGTTCACCTTCGGCGTCGAGTTCCGGCGCCAGCTCACCCGGCGACGTACCCAGTGGACGCTTATCTTGCTCGCGGCGATACCGCTTGTGCTGTATGTGGCGTTCACCGTCGGAGGCCCCTCCGAGGGCGGCGACGACGCCGACAACGCCTTCGCCCTGGCCGACTTCGGCACGGTGGGAGCGGCCAACTTCACCGTCTTCGCGCTGCTGGTGTCCTCCGGCTTCCTGCTGATCGTGACGACGGCGCTTTTCTGCGGCGACACCGTCGCCGGCGAGGCCGGCTGGGGCAGTCTGCGCTACCTGCTCGCCGTGCCGGTGCCGCGGGGACGGCTGCTCGCGGTGAAATTCGGCGTCGGCCTGGCCTACACGGCGCTCGCCATGGCGATCCTCGTCGCCGCCTCCCTCGCGGTCGGGACGCTCGCCTACGGCTGGAACCCTCTTGAAGCCCCGCTCGGCGGAGAAGTCGCCGCCGGCGAGGCGGTGTGGCGCGTGCTCGGCGTGGCCGGATACCTGCTGATCACCCTGCTCGTGGTCGCCGCGCTTGCGCTGCTGCTTTCGGTGTCCACCGACGCGCCGCTCGCGGCGGTGGGCGGAGCGGTGCTGCTGCACATCATGTCCAACATCCTCAACGCCGTCACCGCGCTGGGAGATCTGCGCGACGTGCTGCCCACCCGCTACGCCCAGGCGTGGCTGGGTTTCCTGTCGTCTCCGATGCAGTTCGACGAGATGACGCGAGGCGCGGTCGTCTCGCTGGCGTACGCCGCCGTTTTCACGGTCCTGGCGTTCTGGCGGTTCACGCGCAAGGACGTCACTTCCTGAAGCATTGCGCGGGCGCCTAACCTTGGACGCGGTAGCCGACGCCTGGCACCATCGAAACGCGGCGGCTGCGCGCGGTCGCCGCGCGAGGTCCGCCAGTCGTGAGGTGAATCAGTGACATATCCGCCGTCGAGCCCGCCCGACCCGCAGCGCCCCTCCGGGCTCGGCGAGCCGGTGACCGGCGCGCCGGAAATGCGGGCCCCGAC
>JBOGDN010000714.1:0-2108 GCA_050742995.1 Stackebrandtia sp.
ATCGACAACACCGTGGACGCGTTCCTGGGCATGCTGCGCGGCGAGAACCTCGGCAAGATGGTCGTCAAAGTCTGATCCGACGCCGTCGACGTGCGGTCGGGGCGGCGCCGGGCAACGTCGCCTCGACCTTTCCGCGCGGTAGCCTCTGCGGGTGCAAGAAATCCCGCGTCCCGCCTCCGTGCGGCCCTTCCCGCTGGCCGACCTGGCCAGGGCGCTCGCGGTGGCCGCACCGGAAAGCGACGTGGCCGTCACCGGCGCGTGCCTGGCGTCGGGGAAGGTGCGCCCCGGCGACCTGTACGCGGCGCTGCCCGGCGCGCGCCGCCACGGCGCGGAGTTCGTCGCCGAGGCCAAGCAGCGCGGCGCCGCGGCGGTGCTCACTGACGGACGCGGCGCGGCGGCGGCCGCAGCCCACGACCTGCCCGCCCTCGTCGTCGACGACCCACGCGCGCAGCTGGGGCCGGTCTCCTCGCTGGTCTACGGCGAGCCGTCCAAACGCCTCTCGGTCATCGGACTGACCGGCACCAACGGCAAAACCTCCACGGCCTACCTCGTCAACTCCGGCCTGCGAGTGGCCGGAAGGCGCACCGGCATGATCGGCACCGTCGAGACCCGCGTCGGCGACGAGACCGTCGTCTCCGAGCGCACCACTCCCGAAGCTCCCGAACTGCAGGCCCTGTTCGCCTACGCCCTCGAACAAGGCGTCACCGACCTGGTCATGGAGGTCTCCAGCCACGCCCTCGCGCTGAACCGCGCCGACGGCATCTCCTTCGCCGTGGGCGGCTTCACCATGTTCGGCCTTGACCACCTCGACTTCCACATCGACGTCGACGAGTACTTCGCGGCCAAGGCGCTGCTGTTCGACGGCCGTTGCGGCGTCGAAGTCGTCAACGCCGACGACGCGTGGGCAAAGCGGCTGATCACGCACGAGACGGTGACCTACTCCCTGGTCGACGCGGGCGCCTCCTGGACCGTCGGCGACGTCGTCGGCATCGGCTTCGACCAGTCCTACCAGGTGCGCGGCCCCGACGGAAGCCGCTACACCGGGGCGGTGCGGCTGCCCGGACGCCACAACGTCGCCAACGCGCTGCTGGCGTACGGCTGCCTGACGGCGGTCGGGGTGCCCGCGGCCACGGCCGTCGCCGGAGTCGCGGAGTGTCCCGGCGTCCCCGGACGCATGGAGCTGGTCTCGGGCGATGGCCCGGTGCGCGGAGTCGTCGACTACGCCCACAAGCCCGAAGCCGTCACCGCCGTGCTGCAGGCGCTGCGCTCCACCACGACCGGGCGGGTGATCGCCGTCATCGGCGCCGGCGGAGACCGCGACCGGGGCAAACGCCCGCTTATGGGCCGCGCCGCCGCAGCAGTCGCCGACCTGGTCGTCGTCACCGACGACAACCCCCGCACCGAGGACCCGGCCGCGGTGCGCGCCGGAGTGCTCGAAGGAGTCGGCGACACGCCGCACCTGGACGTGGCCGGGCGCGCCGAAGCCGTCGACGAAGCCGTGTCCAGGGCCCGCCCAGGCGATACCATCGCGCTGCTCGGCAAGGGACATGAGCCCGGACAGGAACTCGCCGACCGTATTGTGTCCTTTGACGACCGCGAAGTGCTCAGAAAAGCCCTGCGCGACGCCGACCATCAGCGATAAGGAGCGCGTTTCGTGATTTCGATGTCCCTGGCCGACATCGCCGCCGCCGTGGAAGGCCGACTGGCCGGAGGCGCCGATCCGGACGCGGTCGTCACCGGGGCCGTCGAGCACGACTCTCGCAAGGTCTCACCCGGCGGACTGTTCTGCGCGATCGTCGGCGAACGGGCCGACGGCCACGACTTCGTCGCCTCCGCCCTGGCCGACGGCGCGGTCGCCGCGCTGACGTCGCGGGACGTCGACGCGCCGGCGATCGTCGTCGACGACGTGCTCGCCGCGCTGGCCAAGCTCGCCCGCGCCGTCGTCGACCGGCTGCCGCGGCTGACGATCGTCGGCGTCACCGGCTCGTCGGGCAAGACCTCCACCAAGGACCTCATCGCGCAGCTGTGTACCCGCCTCGGGCCGACCGTGGCCACCGTCGGCAACTTCAACAACGAACTCGGCCACCCCTACACGGTGTGCCGGGCAG
>JBOGDN010000715.1:0-4767 GCA_050742995.1 Stackebrandtia sp.
GGGCGGCATCGTCTTCATCACGGCGACCGTGCTCGCCTACGCGGCCGGCCACCTGGCGCTGCTGCCGCTGGAGGGGCGGCCGCACCTGCCGACGCCCACCGGAATCGTGCTGCTCGGCCTGTTCGTCGGCGGCGGCCTCATCGGACTGCTCGACGACGTCCTCAAGGTCGTCAAGCGCAACTCGGGCGGCCTGGCGGGGCGGTACAAGATCCTCGGCCAGATCGTCATCGGCGCCGGATTCGGGGCCATGGCGCTTTACCTGCCAAGCCCCGAGGGCTACACGGTGGGCAGCGAGACGCTGTCGTTCGTCCGGGACATACCCGCGGCCGAGATCGGCAAGGTCGGGATGGTCGCGATGTTCGTGCTTTTGGTGATGGCCACGTCCAACGCGGTCAACCTCACCGACGGCCTCGACGGTCTCGCCACCGGCGCGTCGGCCATCGTCTTGTCGGGCTACGTCATCATCGCGTTCTGGCAGTACCGGCACTGGTGCGCCGAAAATCCCAACCTCCGCGCCTGCTACGAAGTCCGCGACCCGCTTGAGATCGCGCTCATCGCCGGCGCCGCCGCCGGGGCGCTCATCGGCTTCCTGTGGTGGAACACGTCTCCGGCGCGGATCTTCATGGGGGACGTGGGCTCGCTCGGCCTTGGCACCCTCATCGCCGGCGTCGCCATGGCCACGCACACGATCCTGCTGCTGCCGGTCATCTGCGGACTGTTCGTGTTCGTCACGTCGTCGCGGATCATCCAGTATGTGTCGTTCAAGACCACCGGCGTGCGCGTGTTCCGCATGTCCCCCATCCACCACCACTTCGAGATGGCCGGATGGAGCGAGGTGACCATCGTGGTCAGGTTCTGGGTGCTGGCCGCCGTGGCCGCTGCGCTGGCGATCGGCCTGTTCTTCGCGGACTTCCTGCGGCTCGCGGGCTGGTGACCGTCGGCGCCGGCTCGAGAGGTTTCCCGCGAAGCTGTTGGGCCACAAGCGATCTCGGCAAACATAAATACGTAAGCGACTGACGGCGCCCGCCGAATAAATGTGAAAACAATAAGGGGAATAGTCTCACTTTTTATGAGACTATTCCCCTATTCGAGTGACACCGCGCTGTCGTCTGGAGCTGACTCCGACGACTCGGCGGTTGACTCGATTACTTCTTGCGAGTCGACCTTTTGGCGGTTTTCTTCGCGGCTGTCTTCTTTGCGGCGCCCACGCGCTTGGTGACCGATTTGGCGGTGGTTTTAGACGCCGTCCGCACGGTCTTCTTCGCAGCGGCCTTACGCGTGGCCGCCTTGTTCGCCGGCGCGGTCTTCTTCGCCGGTGTCTTCTTCGCCGTGGCGCGCTTGGAGCCCACCGTCTTCTTCGGCATCTTCTTCGCGCCGGTCACCAGCTCCTTGAAGCCCTGGCCAGGCCGGAACGCGGGAACGACCGTCTTCTTCACCCGCACGGCGTCGCCCGTGCGCGGATTGCGCGCCATGCGCGCGGCGCGCTGACGCTTCTCGAAGACGCCGAACCCGGCGAAGGAGACCTTCTCCCCTTTGGAGACCGCGCGCTGGATTTCCTCCAGCGTCGCGTCGAGCGCTTTGAGAGCCGTCTTCCTGTCTCCCAGATGCTCGACGAGCGCATCTATGAACTCAGCCTTATTCACGAGACTTTCCCTCCCGAACAACTTATCTATCGGCTCCTGGCGGGCCGTAATCCGCACGTTATGCCGATTTCAACGCGGGCGCAACCATATCAGAGAGAAAAAGCCTTGTGTCGCAAAGACTATTCGTTCGGTGAGTCTTGGCGAGGCGTGTTCACGCCGCGGGCAGAGTCCGCGGCAGCCAATGCGGACGCCGCGTTTCGAAGGCGGAGACCGCGTCCTCGTCACGCAATGTCAGGTCGATGTCGTCCAGCCCCTCCATCAACCTCCACCGGCTGTGGTCGTCGAGCGGGAACGACCACACATGTTGGGCCGCACGGACTTCACGCCGCGTCAGGTCGACGGTCAGCTCCATAGCGGGGTCGGCGTCGAGCGCGTCCCACAGCTTCTCCACGGCCTCGACGCTCATCTCCACCGGCAGCAGTCCGCCTTTGAGAGCGTTGCCACGGAAGATGTCGCCGAATCCCGGCGCCAGCACGGCGCGGAAGCCGTAGTCTTGCAACGCCCACACGGCGTGTTCGCGCGAGGATCCGGTGCCGAACTCCGGCCCGGCAACCAGAATGGAGGCCTCCGCGTAGGCGGCGCGGTTGAGCACGAACTCGGGGTCGTCCTTCCACGCCGCGAACAGGCCGTCGGCGAAGCCGGTGCGCGTCACCCGTTTGAGATATTTGGCCGGGATGATCTGGTCGGTGTCCACGTTCGAACGGCGCAGCGGCGCTCCGCGGCCGGTGTGGATGGTGAAGCTGTGCATATGGGCGATCCTCCTCAGGTCAGGTCGACGGGAGCGGCCAGACGGCCGGCGACGGCGGTGGCGGAGGCGACGTGTGGCGACACCAGGTGGGTGCGTCCGCCGCGTCCCTGCCGTCCTTCGAAGTTGCGGTTGGACGTGGACGCCGCGCGGGCGCCAGGCGACAGCTGGTCGGGGTTCATGCCAAGGCACATCGAGCAGCCCGCGAAGCGCCACTCGGCGCCGGCGGCGGTGAAGATCTCGTGCAGGCCTTCGGTTTCGGCCTGGGCGCGCACTCGCGCCGAACCCGGCACCACGAGCATGCGCACTCCCGGGGAGACCTTGCGGCCGCGCAGCACTTCGGCGGCGGCGCGCAGGTCTTCGATGCGTCCGTTGGTGCACGAGCCGACGAAGACGACGTCGACGGCCACGTCGCGCATGGCCGTGCCCGGCGACAGGTCCATGTACTCCAAAGCGCGTCGCGCGGCGGCGCGGTCGGCGTCGTCGTCGAAGTCGTCGGGCGAAGGCACCGCGGCGTCCAGCGGCACTCCCTGCCCCGGATTGGTTCCCCAGGTGACGAAGGGGCTCAGCGTGGAGGCGTCGATTCGCAGCTCGGAGTCGAACGTCGCGTCGGGATCGGTGGCCAGCTGCCGCCACTCCTCGACGGCGTCGTCCCAGTCGGCGCCCTCGGGCGCGTGCTGACGCCCCTTCAGATAGTCGAAAGTGACCTCGTCGGGAGCGATCATCCCGGCCTTGGCGCCCCACTCGATCGACAAGTTGCACACCGTCATCCGCGCCTCCATGGACAGCGCGCGGATCGCCTCGCCGCGGTACTCCACGACGTGCCCGCGGCCGCCGCCGGTGCCCGCCTTGGCGATGACGGCCAGGATGAGGTCTTTGGCCGAGACTCCGTCGGGCAGTCGGCCGTCGACGGTCACGGCCATCGTCTTGGGCCGCTGCTGCGGCAGCGTCTGCGTGGCGAGCACGTGCTCGACCTCGCTGGTGCCGATGCCGAACGCCAGCGCGCCGAACGCGCCGTGGGTGCTGGTGTGCGAGTCTCCGCACACGACGGTCATGCCCGGCTGGGTCAGGCCGAGCTGCGGACCGACGACGTGGACCACGCCCTGCTCGACGTCTCCCAGCGGATGCAGCCGGACGCCGAACTCCTCGCAGTTTCGCCGCAGCGCCTCGATCTGGGTGCGCGAGATCGGATCGGCGATGGTGAGCAGATTGTCGGTGGGCGTGTTGTGGTCTTCGGTGGCGTTGGTCAGGTCGGTGCGCCTTACCTTGCGTCCGGCCTCCCGCAGGCCGTCGAAGGCCTGGGGGCTCGTCACCTCGTGCAGTAGGTGAAGATCGATATAGAGCAGGTCGGGCTCGCCGTCGCGAGAACGCACGGTATGCGACCGCCAGACCTTCTCTGCCATGGTTGCCGTCATCTGTGTCACCCTTCCTGGCCCTTCCTAGACTTCCCGAATTGTGGGAGCTATATTTCAACCCATGGGAAACAGTATCAGCGGCGTCGGAGTACTCGACAAGGCCGTGTTGATCCTCACCGCCTGTACAGAGGGCGCAAGCCTCGCCGAACTGATCGACAAGACCGAGCTGCCGCGCGCCACCGCGCACCGACTGGCGCAGGCGCTGGAAACCCACCGAATGCTTGTACGCGACCACGAGAACCGCTGGCGTCCCGGGCCGCGGCTCGGCGAACTGGCCGAGTCCACCCCCGACGTGCTTTTGAAAGCGGCCGAGCCGGTGCTGCGACTGCTGCGCGACCAGACAGGCGAGAGCGCGCAGCTGTTCCGCCGCCGCGCCGACGAGCGGCTCTGCGTCGCGGCGTCCGAACGCCACAGCGGACTGCGAGACACCGTCCCGGTCGGCGCCGTGCTGCCGATGTCGGCCGGCTCGGCCGCCCAGGTGCTGCTGGCCTGGGAGCCGCCCGAAGCCGTGCTGCCGCTGCTGCCCAAGTGCCGCTTCACCGCGCAGACGCTGACCGAGGTGCGGCGTCGCGGCTATGCGCAGAGCGTGGCCCAGCGCGAGGCGGGCGTGGCGTCGGTCTCGGCACCGGTGCGCGACCGCACCGGACGGGTCGTGGCGGCGATTTCGGTCTCCGGGCCGATCGAGCGACTCGGCCGCCGTCCCGCCGATCGCCTGGCGATGCCGGTGATCCGCGCCGGCCAGCGCCTCTCGGGTCGCTTAGAGTTTCTGACTTTGTCCTCTTCCGTGGCGAGCGGCCTCCAGGCCAGTGCAACGGCCGTAAGCCCCCGCGTGATCGAACAGACAAGACCAAGGCGGAGGCGCTTCCGCGTCCCGGTGTTGGATGCGGGAGTGCCGACAACGCCGCGAGTAAAAACTCGAACGACGGCGCTTCGCAAGGACCGTCGCGCCCGGTGAACGCGCAGC
>JBOGDN010000716.1:0-2001 GCA_050742995.1 Stackebrandtia sp.
CGCCGAAGGCCGCTGCGACGGCGCGCTGGCGCTCGGCGGCACGGGCGGCGCGTCCATCGGCGCCAGAGCCTTCGCCGGCCTGCCCGTCGGCGTTCCCAAAGCGATCGTGTCCACGGCGGTGGCCACCGGGCACGCTTCGGCCTACGTCGGCGAAAGCGACCTGGTGCTGTTCCCGGCCGTGGCCGACCTCGCCGGCGTCAACCGGATCTCCGGCCACATCCTCGCCAACGCCGCCGCCGCGCTCGCCGGAATGGTCAAGGCCCCGGCGCCTCCGCTCGACACCTCGCGGCCGACGTTGGCGGCCAGCATGTTCGGGGTCACCACGGCCGGCGTGACCGCGGCCCGCGAGCGCCTGGAGCAGCTGGGGTACGAGGTGATCGTGTTCCACATGACCGGCGTGGGCGGGCGCACGCTGGAGCGGCTGATCGGCGAGGGCCGGTTCGCCGGAACGCTTGACGTGACCACCCACGAGCTCGCCGACGAACTGGTGGGCGGCGTGTTCTCCGCCGGCCGCGACCGACTTACCGGCGCGGCCCAGGCCGGCATACCGCAGGTGGTGTCCGTCGGCGCTCTCGACATGGTCAACTTCCACACCCCGGACACCGTCCCCGACCGCTTCTCCGACCGCAACACGCTCATCCACAACCCGGCGGTGACGGTCATCCGCACCCTCCCCGAAGAAGCCGCCGAACTGGGCGCCCGGCTGGCCACCCGCCTTTCGGCCAGCACCGCGCCGGCCGCGATCTTCCTGCCGCTGCGCGGAATGTCGGCATACGGCGTCGAAGGCGCGCCGTTCCACGACCCGGAAGCCGACGAGGCGCTTTTCGACGCGGTCAGATCCACCGTCGACGTCAACCGCGTGGAGCTGTTCGAGCTCGACATGGACGTCAACGACCCCGAGTTCGCCGTGGCCATGGCCGAAACCCTGGACGAATACCTGGCCTGACCGGCGGGTTCGACCCTGTTCAGGCGACGCTCAAGTTCGCGCGATACCGTCGGCGAGACAGCGGTCCTCGCGACCGCGTTCCATCACCGACGGGTTGAAATGGGGGATGGATTATGACGTCCGAATCGACGTCGAAAACCGAGAAGACCACGGGCGCAAGCCAGCCGAGGCTGCACCAGCGCAGCGCCGAGATTCAGAGTTTCGGCACTGTCCGGCAGCTGCCGATCGGCCTGTCTCACGACGCCCGGATGTACTCCTGTCAGCGGCTCAACCAGATCCTGGCGGACACTCAGATCCTGTACAGCCTGTACAAGAAACACCACTGGCTGATGCGGGGTCCGACGTTCATCCAGCTGCACGAGCTGCTCGACAAGCACGCCGCGCGGCAGTTGGCGCTGATCGACATGCTCGCCGAACGCGTGCAGACGCTGGGCGGGGTCGCCGTCGGCGACCCGCGGCACGCCGCCGAGATCACGGTGGTGCCGCGACCGCCCGACGGCGCCGAAGAGGTGCCGGCCATGCTGTCGCGGCTGCTCGAGGCGCACGAGACGATCCTCGTCGCCAGCCACGACGCGGCGGAGCGCGCCGCGAAGATGCAAGACGACGGCACCAACGACCTGCTGGTGTCAGAGGTCATTCGCACCGGCGAGCTGCAGACCTGGTTCCTCGCCGAGCACCTGGTGGACACGCCGGTGGTTCGCGCCTGAGCGCGGACGGGTCGCGCCTCTTAGGACTGGGGCGCGGCCTGCCCGACGCCGCGACGCTCGGCGCGGCGGGCGTACGCGCGGGCGGCGCGAACGCGGTCGCCGCATCGCACCGAGCACCACTGGCGGGCGGCGTGCGTGCGCAGCAGGAACCGCGAGCAGCGTGGGGCGCCGCAGGCGGCCAGCTTGTCGGCGTCGGAGCCGCACAGCAAATCCGCGGCGTCGGCCGCGATCACGGCCAAGACGCGCTCCGTTGCCTGATCGAGGGGGTGCTTTGCGGAGCGATGCATGCCGCGGCGGCGATCCCAGACGAGGAGTCGGGCGGTGGGCGCGGAGGCGATCGCGTTGTTG
>JBOGDN010000717.1:0-6341 GCA_050742995.1 Stackebrandtia sp.
GGGTTCGGCGCTCGGAGCGACCTCGGGCGGTTCGGCGGCGGGCGGCTCGGCGTTCACAATCCCTCCCGCTCGGACTTGGCGCGCTCGGCGAGCCGGTCGCGCAGTCCGGCGGCCACGTCGGGCGCCAGCCCCGGCACGGTGGAGTCGCTTCCGGCCGAGGCGGTGTGCAGCTTCACCATGGCCAGACCGAAGAGCCGGTCGACGGGCCCGGAGCTGATGTCGATGAACTGCATTCGTCCGTAAGGGACTATCGAGAGCCGCTTGGTCCACAGGCCGTGCCGGATGAGCAGGTCGTCGTCGCGCTCGGCGTAGCCCCAGGCGCGCACCGCTCTGCCGATGACGATCGCCCGCAGCGCCAGAAACGCCAGCACGGCGCCGGCGGCGATCGCCGCCCACGTCCGCCCCTGCCACATCCACACTGCCGCGGCGACGACGACGCCGAAGGGAATCCCCCCGATGGCCAGGCCGAGCAGCCGGACGTGGCGGTAGTTGGGGGAGACGGGCCGCCACGAGACGGAGTCGGGCCAGGAGTCCCACAGCGGACGCTTCGTCATCCCCCAAGCCTAGGTCTCGGCGCAGGCGGCCGCCGCGCTGTCAGTCGCGTGTGTCTGACGACCGCGCGGGGAGAGGGGGAGAGCCTCACAGCGGCTTTACTTCGCACGGGAACTGCCGCCGGGTCAAGAACTCGGAGAGATGCTCGCGGTGGTCGTCGCAGGCGAGCCAGGTCTTGACGCGTCCGGGTCCGTGGATCTTGGGATTGCGCCATTCAATCGCCCACCGCGCCGCGGCGCGGCAGCCGCGAGCCGAACACGTCAGATCGTCGTCGGACACGTGGTCAAGTCTCTCGCGCGCCTACCCGGCACGCGCAGTGGGCGATCGTTGTCCTCGGCCTTTAAGATCGTCGAGACACCCGTCAAGCTCTGGAGGCCATCGGATGACTGACGCGCAGCCGTCTCCCACGCCGGCGCAAGACGCCGAGCTGCTGGAGCGAGCGCTGTTTGAGGTAAAAAAGGTCATCGTCGGCCAAGACCGGATGATCGAGCGCATGTTTGTGGCGCTGCTGGCACGGGGGCACTGCCTGCTGGAAGGCGTTCCCGGCGTCGCCAAGACGCTCGCGGTGGAAACCGTGGCCAAGGTCACCGGCGGAAGCTTCGCCCGCACCCAGTTCACCCCGGACCTGGTGCCGGCCGACATCGTCGGCACCCGCATTTACCGACAGAGCAGTGAGAAGTTCGACGTCGAGCTGGGGCCGGTGTTCGTGAACTTCCTGCTCGCCGACGAGATCAACCGTGCGCCTGCCAAGGTGCAGTCGGCGATGCTCGAGGTCATGAGCGAACGCCAGGTGTCCATCGGAGGGGAGACGCACAAGGTTCCCGACCCGTTCCTGGTGATGGCCACCCAGAACCCGATCGAGCAGGAGGGCGTCTACCCGCTTCCGGAAGCCCAGCGCGACCGGTTCCTGCTGAAGATCGTCGTGGGCTACCCGACCGACGCCGAGGAGCGCGAGATCGTCTACCGGATGGGCGTGGACCCGCCGGGCGCCGAGCCGATCTTCACCCCCGACGACATCCTGCGCCTGCAGAAGAAGGCCGACGGGATCTTCGTGCACAACGCGCTCGTGGACTACGCGGTGCGGCTGGTGTTGGCCAGCCGACGCCCGGCGGAGTTCGGCGCCAACGAGGTGTCGGGCCTGATCCAGTACGGCGCGAGTCCGCGCGCGTCGCTTGGCATCGTCAGGGCGACCCGCGCGATCGCGGTGCTGCGCGGACGCGACTACGCGCTGCCGCAGGACCTGCAGGACATCGCCGCCGACGTGCTGCGGCACCGGCTGGTGCTTTCCTACGACGCGCTCGCCGACGGCGTGCCCGCCGAGGTCATCGTCGACAAGATCATGGCCGCGGTGCCTCCGCCGACGGTCACCCCGCGCCAGGACGCCGACGCGCGTCCGGCCGACAACGGCGTCAGGCCGGCGTCGTCGAGTGCGCCGTCGAACGCGCCCTCCTCGCCGGCCAGGCCACCGACGACAAAGGCCACGGCTTCGGTGCCGGCGGTCGCGCCTCCCGCCAAGGCGGTGCAGGCGCCCTCGTCGGCGAGCGGATGGCCGGCGCCGGAAAGCCGGTAACCGGTGAACGACGCGGAACTGGTCGCTCTAGGGCCGCTCGGGCAAGGCGCCGGACGCGGCGAGAACGTCATCGAGCAGCTCAACCGGCTCCAGCTGGTGATCAACAAGAAGCTGGACGGCCTGCTGCACGGCGACTACCTGGGGCTGCTTCCCGGTGCGGGCACCGAGGCCGGCGAGTCCCGGGAGTACCGCCCCGGCGACGACGTCAGGCGCATGGACTGGCCGGTCACCGCGCGCACCACCTTTCCGCACGTACGCACCACCATCGCCGACCGGGAGCTGGAGACGTGGCTGGCGGTCGACCTGTCGGCGAGCCTGGACTTCGGCACCGCCAAGTGCCTCAAGCGGGATCTGGCCGTGGCCGCGACCGCGGCCATGGCGCACCTGACCGTCCGCGGCGGCAACCGCGTCGGCGCGGTCATGGGCGCCGGCGGCGCTCCGAAGGTGATTCCGGCCGCGCCCGGGCACTCCGGCGCGCAGATGCTGCTGCGCAAGGTCGCCGCTATGCGTCCGGACAAGCCGGCCTCGCAGGGCTGGCGCGGATGGCGCCGCCGCACGGCGCCCGGACCCGGACGCACCGATTTGTCGCTGCTCGTCGACGCGCTGCATCGCCCGCCGCGGCGGCGGGGCCTGGCCGTGATCATCTCCGACTTCCTGTCTGAGGAGGGCTGGGAGCGGCCGGTGCGCAAGCTGGCGGTGCGCCACGACGTCCTGGCCGTCGAGATCGTCGACCCGCGCGAGCTCGAGCTTCCCGACGTGGGCGTGCTCGAGCTGATCGATCCGGAGACCGGCGAGACGCACGAGGTCCAGACCCACGACGCCGAATTCCGTCGCCGTTACGCCCACGCCGCGCAGGCGCAGCGGGCGACCATCGCCTCCAGCCTTCGCCGCGCGGGGGCGGCGCGACTGCGACTTTCCACCGACTCCGACTGGCTGCGAGACATCGTGCGTTTCGTGGCCGCGCAACGGCACGCCCGTACGAGAGGAACCACCCGTTGATCCGCATGTTGCAGCCGTGGTGGCTGCTGGCCGTCGTTCCCGTGCTTGCGCTGATCGGCGTGTACGTCCTGGCTCAGCTGCGACGCAAGTCGTACGCGGTTCGCTTCTCCAACGCGCACCTGCTGCACAAGATCGCCGACAAGGGCCCGGGCTGGCGCCGTCACATCCCCGCCTCGATCCTGCTGGCCGCGCTGCTTGTCATGTCCACAGGAATGGCGCGGCCCTCCATCGACACCGAGGAGCCGATCGAGCGCGCCACGATCATCCTCGCCGTCGACGTCTCCTTGTCGATGGAGGCCGAAGACGTCGCGCCGAACCGGTTCGAGGCCATGCAGACGGCCGCCTCGGAGTTCGTCGAGCAGCTGCCCGAGGCGTACAACGTGGGCTTGGTTTCGTTCGCCAAGTCCGCGAACATCGTCGTTCCGCCCACAAAGGATCGAGCCCAGGTCACCTCGGCCATCGACAGCCTTGAGATGGATCGCGCCACGGCCCTCGGAGAGGCGATTTACTCCTCGCTGCAGGCGGTGCAGCAGGTGCCGTCGGACGGAGTCGACGAGCTGGCGCCGGCGCGGGTCCTGCTGCTGTCGGACGGCTATCGCACCTCGGGAAGGCTGGTCGAAGACGGCGCCGAGGCCGCGGCGACCGCCGAGATCCCGGTGTCCACGATCGCCTTCGGCACCGACTCCGGCCAGATCGAGATCGAGGGGGAGGTGCAGGAGGTCCCGGTCGACCGGCAGACGCTAGCCGAGACCGCCGAGACCACCGGCGGCGAGTACTACGAGGCGGAGTCGCTCTCCGAGCTCAAGAGCGTCTACGACGACATGGGGTCGTCGATTGGCCACCGCACGATCTCGTTGGAGATCGCGCAGTGGTTTATAGGAATAGCCCTGTTGCTCGCCTTCGCCGCCGTCCTGTTGAGTCTTATGTGGACATCACGTATTCCCTGACCGCACGATGTGCCAGGGGCTCAGGCCGCGGCCGGCGGCGGCGCGCGTACGATCACAGTCGTCCTTGACCGATGTGATCGATGTGATGGGAGCGTCCTGCAGTGTCTCGCACTGTGCTTGTCACCGGAGGGAACCGCGGAATCGGCCTTGCCATCGCCCAGTCCTTCGCCAAGCAAGGCGACGCCGTCGCGGTGACACACCGCGGCAGCGACGTGCCCGAAGGCCTGTACGGCGTGCAATGCGACGTCACCGACTCCGCCGCGGTCGACGCGGCGTTCACCCAGGTCGAAGCCGAGCTGGGACCCGTCGAGGTGCTCGTGGCCAACGCCGGGATCACCGACGACACCCTGCTGCTGCGCATGAAGGAAGAGCAGTTCACCTCGGTGCTCGACGTCAACCTCACCGGCGCGTGGCGCTGCGTCAAGCGCGCCTCGTCGAAGATGCTGCGCGCGAAGTTCGGACGGATCATCTTCATCTCCTCGGTGACCGGCCTGTACGGCAACCCCGGCCAGGTCAATTACGCGGCGAGCAAGGCGGGCATGGTGGGCATGGCGCGCTCCATCACCCGCGAACTTGGTTCGCGCAACATCACCGCGAACGTGGTGACCCCCGGATTCGTCGAAACCGACATGACCTCGCAGCTGCCCGAAGCCCAACGCGAGGCGTACGTCAAGGCGATTCCCGCCGGGCGGTACGCCACCGCGGACGAGGTCGCCGACGCCTGCCGCTGGCTGGCCTCCGACGGCGCCGGCTACGTCACCGGCGCCGTGATTCCCGTCGACGGGGGGCTGGGGATGGGCCACTGACACCGCGCGAGCGGCGTCTTCGACATGTGTGACATCAACCGACGATTCAGGAGGAGCTGACGTGACGGGGTTGTTGGACGGAAAACGGCTGCTGATCACGGGCTTGATCACCGAGCAGTCGCTGGCCTTCGGCGTGGCCAAACTCGCGCAGGAAGAGGGCGCCGAGATCGTCCTGACCGGCTACGGCCGGATGTCGCTCGTCGAGCGCATCGCCAAGCGGCTGCCCAAGCCCGCGCCGGTCATCGAACTCGACGTCACCAATGCGGAGCAGCTTGACGGCCTGGCCGCGCGAGTCTCCGAGCACGTGACCGGCCTGGACGGGGTCCTGCACTCGATCGCCTTCGCGCCTCCGTCGGCGCTGGGGGGCGGCTTCTTGAGTGCTCCGTGGGAGGACGTGGCCACCGCGCTGCACGTGTCGACGTTCTCGTTCAAATCGCTGGCCACGGCCTGCCAGCCGCTGATGGGCGAAGGCGGAGCGATCGTCGGCCTAGACTTCGACGCGTCTCAGGCCTGGCCGGTCTACGACTGGATGGGTGTGGCCAAGGCCGGTCTTGAGTCGGTGACGCGATACCTGGCGCGGGACCTCGGCCCCAAGGGGATAAGGGTGAACCTGGTCGCCGCCGGTCCCCAGCGGACCATGGCCGCGAAGTCCATCCCGGGTTTCGAACAGTTCGAGGTCGCCTGGCAGGAGCGCGCGCCGCTCGGCTGGAGCCTGACGGACTCCGTCCCGGTCTCCAAGGCCGTGGCGATGCTGCTTTCCGACTGGTTCCCCGCCACGACCGGCGAGATCGTGCACGTCGACGGCGGATTCCACGCCGTGGGCGTGAAATCAGCCGGCGTCTGAGATTCGGCCTTTCCCGCAGCCGGTGTCAACATCACAACGTTCGGATTTTGGATCACATGACCACCTACGACGCATTGCTACTCGTCTCGTTCGGCGGCCCTGAGAACCCAGCCGACGTGCTGCCGTTTCTGCGCAACGTCACCCGCGGCCGGGGCGTGCCCGAGGAGAGACTGGCCGCGGTGGCGGAGCACTACTACCACTTCGGCGGCGTGTCGCCGATCAACGGCTGGTGCCGTTCGCTGATCGACGCGCTGAACCAGGAGTTCACCGCGCACGACGTGAACCTGCCTGTCTACTGGGGAAACCGGAACTGGTCGCCGATGCTCGTGGAGGCGGTGCAGCGCATGGCCGGCGACGGGGTGCGCCGCGCTCTGGCGTTCACCACAAGCGCCTACGGCTCGTACTCCTCGTGCCGGCAGTACCTGGAGGACCTGGGGGCGGCGCGCGCCGCCGTGGGCGCAAGCGCACCGGCCATCGACAAGATCCGACACTTCTTCGACCACCCGGGCTTTGTGCGGCCCTTCGCCGACAACCTCGCCGCGGCCCTGGCGACCGTCCCCGAAAACGTGCTGGACTCCACGCGGATTCTGTTCACCGCGCACTCCATATCCGAGATCATGGAC
>JBOGDN010000718.1:0-2802 GCA_050742995.1 Stackebrandtia sp.
GAGCAGCTCGGTCCCGAGGGCTGCCTGTCCATCCCCGAGCTGCGCTTCGACTGCCGTCGCGCCCTCTCGGTCGTCGCGAAGGGGTTCGACATGCACGGCGAGCCGGTGACGATCGAGGGCAGTGAGCTGCTGGCCCGGGCCGTCCAGCACGAGACCGACCACCTCGACGGCGTGCTGTTCATCGACCGCATGGACGCCGAACGCCGTAAGAGCGCCATGAAGGAGATCCGCGCGGCCGACTGGTACAACGACGACGTGACGGTCAAGGTCAGCCCGCACGACGGCGGGGGAGTGTTCTTCAAAAAATGAGGCTGATATTCGCCGGCACGCCCGAAGCGGCGCTGCCGGCTTTGCGCGCGATCGCCGACAGCCGCCACGACCTGGCGGCCGTCCTCACACGACCGGACGCCCCGACAGGCAGAGGCCGCAAGCTGTCCCGGTCGCCCGTTGGCGCCTGGGCCGACGGCAACGGAGTGGAGACGCTCACGCCGGCCAAACCCAAGGACCCGGAGTTCCTCGACCGGCTGCGCGCAATCGCTCCCGACTGCGTGCCGGTGGTCGCCTATGGCGCGCTGGTCCCGGCCGCCGCCCTGGAAATCCCCGGACACGGCTGGATCAACCTGCACTTTTCGCTGCTGCCGGCCTGGCGCGGCGCCGCCCCGGTGCAGCACGCGGTGCTGCACGGCGACGAGGTGACCGGCGCGTCGGTGTTCCAGCTGGAGACCGGACTGGACACCGGGCCCGTCTTCGGCACGGTCGCCGAGACCGTCCGCCCGCAAGACACCTCCGGCGACCTGCTGGAACGGCTCGCCGACTCCGGCGCGACGCTGCTGACTCACGTGCTGGACGCTATTGAGGACAAAACAGCCGCCGCGGTCCCGCAGCCTGCCGACGGCGTCACCCTGGCCCCCAAGGTGACCGTGGAGGACGCCCGGATCCGTTGGGACGAACCGGCGTTCGCCGTCGACCGTCGCGTCCGCGCCGTCACGCCGGCGCCAGGCGCCTGGACGACATGGAACGGCGAACGCGTCCGTCTCTCGCCGGTGACCGTCGACCCCGAAGGACCCCGGCTCGCCCCCGGCGCCGTCGCGGTCGGGAAGTCCGCCGTCCACGTCGGCGCCGCGGGCGCGCCGGTGCGGCTCAGCCGGATCCAGCCGCCGGGCAAAAAGCCCATGGCCGCCGCCGACTGGGGCCGCGGCCTGCGCTCAAGCGACGGGATCGCGTTCGAGTGAACGCCTCGACCGGCTCGAGCCGCCCGCCCACGCGCGGGGGAGCGCGGGGACGCCGCGCCGTCGCGGACTCGCCGCGCGCACTGGCCTACGACACGCTGGCCGCGGTCACCCGCGACGACGCCTACGCCAACTTGGTGCTGCCGCGGCTGCTGGCACAGCACGGCACGACCGGCCGCGACGCCGCGTTCGCCACCGAGCTGGCCTACGGCACGCTGCGCCGTCGCGGCAGCCTCGACGCTGTCGTCGCCGCCGCGTCCGGCCGCGACGTCTCCGCCGTCGACCCTCCGGTGCTCGACGTGTTGCGGCTTGGCGCCTACCAGCTGCTGCACACCCGCGTCGCCCGGCACGCGGCGGTGGACACGACCGTCTCCCAGGCGCGACGGGTCTGCGGCCACCGCGTCAGCGGATTCGTCAACGCCGTCATGCGCAAGATCTCGACGCGGGGCTGGTCGAACTGGCTGCGTCATCTGTCGACGGGGGACGAAATCGCCGACCTTGCCCTGGAGCACGCGCATCCCGAATGGATCGTGCGCGCCTTCGCCGAGGCGCTCGGCGGTCGCGAAGAGCTTCCCGAGGCGCTCGCCGCCGACAACGCCGCTCCCGCGGTGCATCTGTGCGCCCGCCCCGGCTTCGCCGAACGCGGCGCCCTCGCCGACTCCGTCGACGGCGCACCCGGGAAGTGGTCGCCGCACACGGTGTACATGTCCGGCGGCGATCCGGCCGACGTCCCGGCGGTGCGGCAGGGCCGAGCCCACGTCCAAGACGAGGGCAGCCAGCTGGTCGCCGCGATCGCGGCCGCGGCGCCCGTGTCCGGCGAGGACACGCGCTGGCTCGACCTGTGCGCCGGCCCTGGAGGCAAGGCCGCGCTGCTTGGCGCGCTCGCCGCGCGGCGCGGTGCGCACGTGACCGCCGTGGAGGTCAGTCGGCGCCGCGCCGACTTGACGCGCAAGTCGACCGCCGGTCTGCCGGTGACGACGCTCAACATAGACGGACGGGAACACGCGCCGCGCGAGCTCTACGACAGGGTGCTCGTCGATGCGCCGTGCAGCGGACTCGGCGCGCTGCGGCGACGCCCCGAGGCGCGCTGGAGACGCTCCGAGGCCGACGTCGTCGGCCTGGTCTCGCTGCAACACGAGTTGCTGGCGGCGGCGCTGCGGCTGACCCGGCCGGGGGGAGTGGTCGCCTACGCGACCTGCTCGCCGGTCCTGGCGGAGACCAGCGAAGTCGTCGACGCGGCGACGGGGGTTTCGCGCGTGGACGTCAGAGACTTCCTGCCTTCGGGGATGCCGTACCTAGGCGACGGCCCCGCGGTGCAGTTGTGGCCGCACCGGCACGGCACGGACGCGATGTTCCTGACGCTGATCCGCCGGGTCTCCTGACGTCGTCCTGCGCCCCCGCGCGCGTACCCTTCGCGACGTGCACCCGATGATCGCTCCGAGCATCCTCTCGGCGGATTTCGCGCGGCTGGCAGAGGAAGCCGCCGCCGTGACCGGACCTCCGGGGCAGGGTGCCGACTGGCTGCACGTGGACGTCATGGACGGGCACTTCGTCCCGAACCTCACCCTCGGGC
>JBOGDN010000719.1:0-3250 GCA_050742995.1 Stackebrandtia sp.
GCTCCCGCTCCACCGAGGCGAGCACCCGGCGCTGCGCGACCTCGATGCGCTGATTGCGGGCGTCGATGGCCGCCAGCCGGCGGCCGACCCGTCTGCGCAGCGAGAACACTCCTCCAAGTGCGGCCGCCGAGACCAGCCCGGTCAGCGCCACGGCCAGCGTCAGCAGGTCGGCGACGAGCGCCAGGGCCATCGCGGCGACCCACAGCACTGCCGCGGCGGCGGCCCCGAAGCGCGCAAGCCTGCGCCGGGAGTGCCAGGCGCGGCGGGCGATCGGCCGCAGGAACGGCACTTTGGCGACGACGGCACGTGGCAGTCGGGTGAGCTCGGGCATTAGCTGGCGGGTCCTTTCAGGCGTTCGGCAGACGGCAGCAGCGCGGAGATCTGGGCCAGATAGGAGTCGTGGCTGAAGTTTTCGCGGACGCGCTGCTGGGCCAGCCGGCTCTGCGCAAGGTACAGCTCGGGGTCGCGATAGTAGTCGTCGACCAGCCCCGGCACCTCGTCGGGAAGACAGTAGATCGCGGCGTCGCCGAAGGTCTCCTCGAAGCGTTGCGGCAGGAAGGCGACGCAGCCGGCGGCCAGCGCCTCGACGACGGCGCGTCCGAACGCCTCGATCATCTTCGGGTGCGGGAAGTAGACGTAGAAGTCGATCTGGCGCAGGAAGTTGTCGACGTCGAGTTCGTCGGGGCGGTAGACGATCCAGTTGGACGGCAGCTCGCCGCCGCCGAGCAGGGCGCGCGCGGACTTGGCGCCGCCCATGATCCGCACGTCGACCTCGGGCGACCTCGGGTACAGCTGAAGCAGGGCGCGGCGGTCGGCGGGCCACTTGGTCCAGTCGTCGCGGGTGTGCCGGCCGAGGACGGGGATGTCGGAGCGGAACCCTTCGCGCGGCAGCATTTCGCCGACGTCGATGATGCCGGGCAGGTCGAAGTCGGCAAGCTGCTCGGGCTGAAGCTCGTCGACGAGGGCGGCGCGCACCATCGGCCCCTGCGGCGTCCACAGCGGTTCGACCCCGAACAGCTCGCGGGCGTTGTCGTGGCAGCTCGCGGGCACGTACCGCAGATCCGTGCCGTCGATCTCCGACGGCGCCTGGTTGGCGAGCACGACCGCCCGCCGCGGCGTGAAGCCAAGCCGCTCGCCGCCGCGGTACTGCAGCACCGGCGGGTACCGCAGCACGAGCAGCGAGACGTCGACGTCGTCGTCGGGGAGCACCTGGTCGACGGCGCCGTCGTTGATCAGCTTCTGGATCGGCGCGCACAGCGGCTTGGGGACCGTCGTCATGTGGCGGTATGACTCCAGGTGCAGCACGGCCACGCGCTTGCCGCGGCGGGTGAGCGCGGCGATCTCCTCAAGCATGGACTTCTGCGGCCCGCCGAAGGGCCGCCAGTCGCAGGCGAGCACCACGTCGAAGGATCGTCCAGTGCGGCCGGTGTAGCGCGCCGGCGCGGCGAAGGGACGCGTCGCGGGGTCTTTGTCCAGGTAGGGCGTTGCCTCGCCGGCGGCGATCCGGTCGTGCCAGGGCTTGTAGGCGCACTGGTAGGCGTAGCGCGCCGGATGCCGCCAGCCGGAGCGGAACTCCGCCCGCGACAGGGAGTCCGGCGACTGCCGCATCAGCGTGTAGACCTCGCGCAGCCGCAGCACGGACTTTTCTCCGAAGACGGCGCCGATCCGCTTCAGGAACTCGGTGTCGGCGGCCTTGCGGATGCTGTCCAGATAGCCCAGACGCGGCAGGACCCGCTCCCGGCGGAACATCAGCGACGGAGTGCACAGCAGCTTCAGCAGCCGCCCCGGCCGGGTGACGGTGAGCTGGTCGTCGACGCCCAACGCGTCGGAGACCGTGGCGACGAGGTCCGGGTTGTCGAGCAGCGGGCGGACTTGACGCTCCAGGCGGGCCGGATGCGCCCAGTCGTCGGAATCCTGGAAGGTCACGAAGTCCCCGCTCGCGGCGTCGAACGCGGCGTTGCGGGCGCGGTAGGTGCCGCCGTTGGTCTCCATTTTGATCAGTCTGACCCGCTTGTCGAGGTCGACGCAGCGCTGCAGCACCGCGTCGTGCTCGGACGGCGAGCCGTCGTCGACGATCAGGATCTCCAGGTTCGTCCAGGACTGCGCAAGCAGCGACCGCACCGAGGTGACGAGGCATTCGTCGGGCTTGAACGCGGTGACGACGACGGAGATCTTCTCGGGGGCGTCGACCTTGGCTTCGGCGACGGCGTAGACGCGGTCGAAAGGGGCGGCTTCGAGGTCGTCGCTCAGCCGCGGGCGCGGCGAGGCGAGGAGCTCGCCGAAGGAGTTCAGCCAGCCGGCGACGTCGGAGCCGTCCGCGCCCTCAAAGCTGTGCTTTTGGTTCGCCTCACTGCGTTCGACGAACGGATTCGCCAGGTCGAGGCGCAGCGACGTCGCGACGAGACCGGGCATCTGCCGGTAGGTCTTCAGCAGCTGCGCGGTCTTCGCGCGGTCGCCGAGCCGCCAGGTCAACTGCGCGTGGATTCCCTGGTGGCGCGAGGGAATCTTGCCCGGTCCGCCGCGGCGCAGCGCCAGGTCGTACAGGGCCGCGCCGTCGCGGCAGTCGTCGGGCAGCCGGTCTTGCAGGGCGGTCACGCCGGCCAGTTCGACAAGGGCGGCGACGCCGAGGTCGGCGGGACCGGGTCCGGCGTCGCGCGCCGCCGCCAGAAGCTCCTCAAGGGATGCTTGGCGGCTGGCCGCCCGCGCCAGGATGCGCCGCGCCGACACCGAGCCGGTCCGCAGCGCCGTCGTCGAAAGCGCGCCGGCTTCGCGGCGGCGCGAGACGGTGAGGTAGTCGTCGAGCAGCCGTGCGGGATAGGCGTCGGACGGCGAAGACTGCATTCGTGCGCGCTCTTTTCAACGAGTCAGGCGAGGAATTGCCCAGAGAGCTTATCTGGCGTTTTTCGACCTCTAGATGCGAGTTCCAACGTGAAAAGCAAGCGGGCATTCGGTTGCCGCCCAATTGTCGATCGGTTAACGGCGACCTACAAATCTCGTCTAGTAGCATTCGCGAACCTGGACTGTGGCATGGCGGCAGGGTCTGAAACAGAAAGTGAATTCGCGGTGAACACAAGTGTGGAGTCCTCTGAATCTCACCGCGTCGAGGAGGCCGAAGACGTGCGGGATCAGCCGTGGGTGCGGGGTAACGACTACTCCGTCGTGGCCGTGCCGGCCCTCGGCGACTGGACCCCCACCCTGTCCGTCAGCATCCTCATCCCCGCCCACAACCACCAAGACAAACTCGACCTCG
>JBOGDN010000720.1:0-3746 GCA_050742995.1 Stackebrandtia sp.
TTCGACGACACCGTCGTGCACGAGCGGGTCGACGCGGACGCGGCCGGCGACGGCCGGCGTTGGGGATTCTCCGACGACAGGCTCCCGACCCCGAAACAGAAGGGGGAGCTTGCCACCCGCCGGGAGCGGCGGATCGCCGAACGCGGAGGCAAGGAAAGCGGAGGCATCGCCCCGCTGCTGCTTGTCGGCGGCGTGGCGGTCACCCTGATCCTCCTGGTGGCCGTCGGCGGACTCTGGCTGGTCACCAACGAAGAGGAGCCGCTCGGCGAGGAGAGCCCGGCGGCCGACGGCGTCAGATGCGACCTGGACGAGTACAGCGTCGAATGCATGGAAACGCCGCTGTGCTTCGAAGACGCTCTCGTCGACGACGCGGGAATGGCCGCCGCGAAGGAGATCTCCTGCGAGCAGGAGCACCGCTGGGAGGCCTACGCCAAGGGACAGCTGCCCGCCGACGTCGAGGACGCCACCTATCTCAGCGTCAGGCAGACCGACATCGTCAAGGAAACGTGTCTTTCCGACCGCGCCGGCGGTCCGCTGGAGAGCATCGTCGGGGCGTCGGTCGACCAGTGGTCGTCAGACGTGCTGCCGCCGAGCAAGGAGGACTTCGAAGCCGACGACCGCACGTTCTTCTGCGTGGCCGAACGCTCCGACGGACCCTCGACCGGCTCGGCGTTCGGACCGTCGTGACGCGTCAGACGCGGGCGCGGCGCGCGAGTCGCTCCGGGTCCATGATGATGACGCTCTTGCCGTCGAGACGCAGCCAGCCGCGGCCGGCGAAGTCCGCGAGCGCCTTGTTGACGGTCTCGCGAGACGCCCCGACGAGCTGAGCCAGCTCTTCCTGGGTGAGATCGTGCGTGACGCGCAGCACGCCGCCGTCGCGGGTGCCGAACCGGCTCGCCATCTGCAGCAGCTGCTTGGCGACCCTGCCGGGGACGTCGGTGAAGATCAGGTCCGCCATGGAGTCGTTGGTGCGGCGCAGGCGGCGCGCGATGACGCGCAGCAGCTGTTCGGCGATTTCGGGGCGGTCGTTCAACCAGGGGCGCAGCGAGGACTTGCCGAGCCTGGCGGCTCGCACGTCGGTCAGCGCGGTGGCGGTGGCCGTGCGCGGTCCGGGATCGAAGAGCGCGAGCTCGCCGATCATGTCCGACGGTCCCATGACCGCCAGCAGGTTCTGCCTTCCGTCGGCGGAACGGCGTCCGAGTTTGACCTTTCCGGAAAGCACGATGTAGAGGCTGTCGCCCGGCTCGCTTTCGGTGAAGATCGTATTGCCCTTTTTGACCTCCACGTATTCGAGCTCTTTGGCAAGAGCTTCGACGGCGTCGGGGCTCACTCCCTGGAAAAGCCCCGCCCGAGTCAGTATCTCGTCCATCCTGCGCATACCTCCTGTTGGCGCTCACCGCGCAGCCTCGAGTGTATTCCCATCCAGCGATGTACAGGGTATCGCCTAGAAAATCACGGTGAGTCAGCTGTGGACGCCATCGTACGACGAATTCCCTGCAAGTGCGCTGCCGCTGGTTTAATGACGATGCGACATAGAGCTCCTGACTTTGTCCTCTTCCGTCGCGAGCGGCTTCCAGGCGAGTGCGTCGCAAGGCGGAGGTGCTTCTGCATCCCGGTGTTGGATGCAGAAGTGCCGACAACGCCGCGAGTAAAAACTCGAACGACGGCGCTTCGCAGGCCGTCGCGCCTGGTGGACGCGCAGCAGGAAACGGGGCAAAGTCAGGAGCTCTAAGTCCGGATTCGCCGAAAGGGACGAGATGACGGAACCCGACAGCGCGCCCGACACGTCGTCCGAAGGCCGCCCGAAGGGCCTTTTCGCGGCGCTGTTCGATCTGTCGTTCAAGCATTTCGCGACTCCCACGGTCATCCAGGTGTATTACGTCGTCGGCCTGGTGTTGCTGGGACTCGGCGTGCTGGCGGGCGTGATCGGCGCACTTGTCGTCATGACGTCGTCCCCGGCCGTGGGCTTTCTGCAGCTGCTGCTGACGCCGATATTCGGTTTCGGCTTCCTGTTGCTGCTGCGGATGTTTCTGGAGCTGGTGTCCAATCTTTTCCGCATCGGCGAGGACGTGCGCGCCCTGCGGCGGCGTCTCGAGCGCGAGTAGGCGCGCGGGGGCGCCGCTCAGGTGCAGCCGCTGGTGCCCACGGAGTCGTAGGCGTCGCGGCCGGCGTCCATGACCGGCTGCGCCTCGTCAAGCGTGACCGCGTAACCGGTCTCCGGGTCGTCGACGGCCGCGGCGAAGATGACGCCGTGGACGTCGCCCTGGCTGGAAAGCAGCGGGCCGCCGGAGTTGCCGCTGAGCACCTTGGCCCGCAGCGAGTACACGTCGCGGGTGACGTCGCGGTCGTCGTAGATGTCGGGACCGGTGACGGTGCGCTCCTCGCGGACCCGCGAAGGAGTCGCCGTGTACGGCCCGCCCTGCGGGTAGCCGAGCACGATGGTGTCCTCGCCGGACTCGGCAGGCGCCTCGGCGAGCGGCAGCGGATCGGCGGTGAGTCCGGGGACGTATAGGACGGCCAAGTCGCGCGCGTCGTCGAAGACGGTGACTCGCGCCTCCAGGGCGCCCTGTTCGGTCTCCACGGCGACGGTCTCGGTGCCGGCCACGACGTGCGCGTTCGTCATGACCAGCTCGGAGTCGTAAACGAAGCTCGATCCCTCGATGTGCCGGTTGCACTGGGGCGCGTCGCCGAGCACCTTGAGCACCGAGCCCTGCGCGTCCTGCACCACCTGGGAGTTGGCCAGCTCCGAGTCGGGCGGCGCCACGGCGCGAGACTCCGTGGGGTCGAGGCCGGAGAAGACGTCCGGGAACTCGTTCGTGTCCACAGAGTCCTGCAGCGAGTCGTAGACTCCGCGCACCGACTCGGGCATGTTGTCGTCGACGGCGCCGACGATGGCGCTGTTGCGCACCGCCGAGGCCATGCCCGGAAGGCTCGAGCCGCCGAGCGGCGCCGCCGCCATCCACGCCACGAGCAGGACCGCGATCACCGAGACCACGGCGCCGCCGATTTCGTCGGCGCGTTTGGCGCCGTTGCGGCGAACGTTTTCCCGCAGTTTTACGCCTACTGTGGAGAACGCCCATTGCCCGAAGACCGCGATTCCGAACACGACCGCCAGCGCCACGATCACCCGCGTCAGCGGCGCTTCGACCGTCTCCACGAGCAGCGGCGCCAGCTGGACTCCGATCAAGGCGCCGCCGAAGAATCCGGCGAAGGCCAGCGCCCCCACGATGAATCCCTGACGGTAGCCGTTGATCGCGAAGAGCAGCGCGACGAGCACGATGATGATGTCGACGAGGACGCCTCCGCCCATCACCCCTCCACAACGGTTGAAAGCGACGGCGCCTGTCCCGCCGTCGCGGTCGGATCTGCCGTGTGACCTGGGCGGTCGCCGCCTTGCGACGGCTCGCGCGTCCCGGCCTCGGCTGACACGTCAGGGCCCAAGCCTACGATGCCGCCGCCATCGCGTGGTCCGCCGACGTGTCGCCGGCGAGACGTGACGGGGCGGTCGCTCAGATTGATCGCATACCGTTGTGACTATGACGCAGTTCGTGGACTGGGAACTGGCCGCGGCGACGGCTCGCCGCCTCGGACGCTCTGGGCCGGCCATGGGGCTGGAGGAAGCCGTCGACGTGGTGGCGCGGCTGCGCGAGTACGCCGACGCCGCCGCCGGGCACGTCGGCGAGTTCACGGGTCTGCGGCCGCCGACGCCGCCGTCGGTGCGCGTGGTGGACCGCGCCGCCTGGGCC
>JBOGDN010000721.1:0-3441 GCA_050742995.1 Stackebrandtia sp.
GCCGTAGGGACACCGCCGTCGCGATCGCCTCCTCGTCGTCGAGGAGCAGCGGCGGCAGCCGGGCGCCCGCGCCGAGCTGGTAGCCGCCGCCGACGCCCGCCGTCGCGTTCACGGGGTAGCCCAGCGCGCGCAGCCGCTCCACGTCGCGGCGCACCGAGCGGTCAGTGACTCCCAGCTCGACGGCGAGATCGGCGGCGGTCCAGGACGGCCGGCGCTGCAGCAGCGTCAGCAGCCGCAGCACCCGCTCGGTCGTCGCCTCGACGGTCACGGGCTTATCGTTTCACAGATCTAGGAACGATTCTGTCCGCTATATGCGAGAGTCTGGAACCATGACAGACCAGACATGGAACTCCCTGCTTCGAGACCAGCTCGCCTGGCACTGGACCAGCCAGCTGCGCGATCGCCTCGACGGACTCACCGACGACGAGTACTTCTGGGAGCCGGCGCCCGGCTGCTGGAACGTGCGCCCGCGCGGTTCCGGCGCGGCGCCGATGCAGGCCGGATCCGGCGCGATGACCATCGACTTCGCGATGCCGCAACCAGACCCGCCGCCGTTCACGACGATCGCCTGGCGACTCGGGCACGTGATCGTCGGCGTGCTCGCGATGCGCAACGCGTCGCACTTCGGCCGCGCGCCTGCCGACTACGAGTCGTTCGCCTACGCCGCGACCGCGGCCGAGGCGCTGGCGCAGCTCGACGCGGAGTACGCCACGTGGCTGGCCGGGGTCGAGTCCCTCGGCGAAACCGGCCTCGCCCGCCCGTGCGGGGAGGCGGAGGGACCGTACGCAGACAGTCCAATGGCGAGGCTCGTGCTGCACGTCAACCGCGAAATGATCCACCATCTGGCCGAGGTGTGCCTGCTGCGCGACCTCTACCCGCACACCGGGCGAGAGGCGAGCTGACATCGCCCGCGAGTTCGATCCATGTTCGACAGCGTGCCCGTCAGTCGCTATTTCCGGTTCCACATCACGGGGTCGCCCTTCCAGTAGCCGACGAGGGCCGAGCCGTCGCCGGAACTCGCGGTGACTTCGTGGCCGGCGTCGCCTTCTGGATCGGTCCATTCGGCCGGTTCGTCGAGTCCAGGCAGCGAATGGATTTCATCACTGTAGACGGCAGGGGTTTCCCCGTGGCTGCCGTAGACACGGCCGCATCGGTCAACACTGGAAGCCCTGATGTCTACCTCCTCGGCTTGGCCGCCTTCGGCCTTCTTCCAACGATATGAGTAGGGGGTGTCGTCGACGGCGGTCAGCACTGCCCAGTCGCCGGTGACGGAGAGGTCGTCGATGGCCTCAGTCTCGTAGATCTTCGTGCCGCTGCCGTCGGTGTTCCACAGCCAGGCTTGGTAGTCATACAGTTCGGAATCGTCCTCGGATCCCCCCAAGGTGCCCACAATGGTTCCGTCCTGGGCGATGTCGTCGAGACTAGGACGCTCGTCAGGGTAGGGATTCTCCAGTTCGGCATTTGTCGCCGTGGTCTCGCCGGGTTCCCAATACAGTCCATAGCGGCCGACGACGGCGCCGTCGTCGTTGATCCCCGTCGGATGTGCCTGGTCGTCACCTCCTTGTCCACGCAGGGTGCTGAATTGGCCGTCCTGATACCTCCACCCGGTCTCCAACGGATTGTCGAAACCGCCGACAGACACGCCGACGACGGCCCCGGAGCTGTTGACGTCGGCGGCGACGGCGGGGCCGTCCCCGGGTATGCCGTCTATCGTGGAGACTGTGCCGTCGTGCCACAGCTCGAAGGCGTCGACGTCGTCGCCAGGCGCGGAATCGCTTCCGAGAACGTATTCGCCGTTCGAGCTGATCGCTTGAACGTCCATGGACAGATCGAGTTTCGAGACCTCGTATTCGCCGACGGCATCGTCGACGTCGCAGCCGGCGACGATGCCGCTGAGATCGTCTCCCCGGACGATCCCGACGGCGGCTACCAGCGCGGCAACGCCCACGGCCGCACCGCCAACGCTCCACAGCGTCTTCGCTTTCACCCGAACTCCTCTGCCTCGGCAGGACTTGACCTATGGCCGAACCCGTACATGGTCCCGCGGCTCCGCAAATCGCGCACGCAACCAGCCGGGACAGACAAATCCCCGCCCACAAGGGAGCGCACACACTCCGGAGCGGAACCGGCGACGCGGAGGATCCGGTGAACCGTCGCGTGGCGGTTCACCGGATCCATTGTCCGGAACGAAAAGTCAGACGGAGGAGGCGCGTTCGAACCGGTTCCGCGACCACAGGTACCCGACCAGGGCGATACCCAGGCACCAGGCGACGGCGGCCCAGGTGGCGGCGGTGTCGGGCCGGCCGGCGAGCAGGCCCCGCAGCGACTCGATCATCGGGGTGAACGGCTGATAGTCGGCGAACCAGCGCAGGACAGTCGGCATCGAGTCGGTGGGGACGAAGCCGCTGCCCAGCATCGGCAGGAACATCAACGGCATCGGCAGGGTGCCGGCCATCTCGATGGTGCTGCAGACCGTGCCCAACGCGGTGGTGATCCAGGCCAATGCGAATCCGATCAGTGCGGTGACGCCGGCGACGCCCAGCCACCCGAAGCCGTCCGCCTCCGGCCGATAACCCAGCAGCGCGGCCACCCCGACGATGACGGCGACGCTGAACACCATCTGGATCGTGGAGCCCAGGACGTGTCCGGTGAGGATGGACCCGCGGGAGATGGACATGGAGCGGAACCGGGCGACGATGCCTTCGTACATGTCCTTGGCGACCGAGATCGTCGTGCCCTGTGCCACCGTCGCGGCCGTCATCAACATGAGTCCGGGGACGATGTAGTCGAGGTATTCGGCGCGTCCGCCGGAAGCGCCGGGAAGTCCGTCGCCCATGGTGCCGCCGAAGACGTACACGAACAGCACCAGGAGGACGATTGGCGTGCCGAGCAGCGGCACGGTCATGGACGGGTACCGCTTGACGTGGGTGAAGTTGCGGCGCAGCATGGTGGCCGAGTCGCGGAGCGGGTAGGTCATGGTGCTCATCGGGTGGCCTCCAGCTGGGAATGCCCGGTCAACGCCAGGAAGACGTCGTCCAGGTCGGGGGTGTGCATGGACAGTTCGGCGACGCCGACGGACGCGGAGTCGAGTCGGTCGAGCAGGCCGCGCAGCGCCGGGAGGCTGCCGTCGCTGGGCAGCCGCAGCGTGTTCGCGGTGCTGTCGCGGGTCGCGTCGTCGAGGATCCGGGCGGCCGCCTCGAGTGCGGCGTCGTCGGCGAAGTGCAGTTCGACGTGGCCGCCGGGAATCCGGCGTTTGAGTTCGTGCGCGGTTCCCTCGGCGACGAGGCGGCCGCCGTCGAGGACGGCGATCCGGTCGGCGAGCTGGTCGGCTTCTTTCAGGTACTGGGTGGTGAGGAGGATCGTGACACCGTCGGCCACCAGGTCGCGGACGATCTGCCACATGGTGCGGCGGCTGCGCGGGTCGAGACCGGTGGTCGGTTC
>JBOGDN010000722.1:0-3732 GCA_050742995.1 Stackebrandtia sp.
CTCTCTCCGGGGGTATAGGTGACGTCCCCGAGATTGCCCGTGACTATGCGAGCGATGTTGTCGCGGGCCACGTTGCCGTCGTCCCAGTAGTCGGCGTGGCCGCCTCGCGGGTCGCTGTCGAAGATCTGACCGTGAAAGGTCTCCGTCGCCGGATTCGGGCCGTGCACGAACGGCATGTCCGCCGGCTCCCGGATCGGGTCGCTCTCCGCGGTGGTGGCGAAAACGCTGCCCGGCTCGATGCCGAGCGCCTCGGCGTAATGCACGTCGACGCCGGGGCTGCCGACGAAGACCATGTTGTCCACGTCCATGCCGCCGTCCGTCTGCGCCGCGTGTCCGATGACCGTCGAGCCGTAGGAGTGGCCGAGGACGGTGTTGTGCGAGCCGCCTTCGGCGTGAGTCGTGCGCAGTCCCTCCTGGAAGTCGCTGAGGGGGTCGGCGGCGGCCTCGGCGTAGCCCTCGGCCGGCGCGTCGACGATCGGATGGTCGGGCGCGTCGTATCCCAGCCACATGACGCCGACGGTGTCGGCGCCGGGGTCAAGCGAGGAGGCGTCGGCGACCATCTTGTCGGTGCGGTCCAAATCGATCTCGAGGTTCGCCAGGTCGGTTTCGGTGCCGGGAACATAGGTCAGGACGTTGTCGGCGGCGTCCGGATCGCCGGTAGCCACGATGGCCTGTCCGTCGTTCGCCGGATCGAAGCCGAGCAGCAGGTATCCGGGCTGGTCGAGCCTGTCTTGCAGCACGTCGAGCCCTCGGGCCTTGAGCTGGAGTTCGACGGCGTCGAGCAGCTGTTCGGGGTGAGCCTCGTAGCGCTCGGGATCGGAGCGGTAGATCTCGAGTCCGATGTCGCCTGTCAGCTGTGAGAGGACCGCCCGGTTGGCCTGATCGCGGTCGAGGGCGGGGATTCCGTCGAGACCGCCGAGAGTTTCGGGCGCGGCGCGAAGGTAGGCCAGCTGCTCGGCGCGCGACAGCGAGTCCCACCACTGCTTGACGCCCGCGGGACTGTCCCCTTCTCCGTCGGGAATGGCTTCGACGTCGACCTGCAGGTCGAGGGAGTCGAGAGCCGCGGCGGCGTCCGCGTTGAACGCGACGTCGCCTTCCTCACCGGCCACAAAGGGCAGTTTGTCCAGGATCTCCTTGTCGAGCGCGTCGGCCTCGTCGACCAGGTCGCGGATTTGGTTCGAATACTCGGACGCGGCGTCGACGCACTCGTCGAAGCCGGTCTTGTCGGCCAGTCGCGAATCGGAGACGGTGTACACCACTTTCCCGTCGTCCTGGATTGTCATCCCCGGCGCCTGGCGGATCGCGCTCTCCAGGCTTCGCAGTCGGCCTCGTATGTCCTCAATGCCCTCGGCAAGCTCCCCGACGACGCGCTGCATCCCCGTGGCTTCGGCGACTCCGGCGTCGACGTGACCGCACAGGTCGGCGGAACGCCCGAACGCGGCGTCGATCGATCGCCCCTCGTACTCGCCGCCTTGCAGCGGGGCGGTTACGTTGACGCCGAGCTGCTCTGAGGCGTCGTCAAACTCGGTGACGACCTTTCCCCAGTCGTCGGCAAGGGTTCGCAGCGTCTCGGGCTTGGCGTCTCTCAACTCTTCGTAGGTGACCATCTTTCTTCATCCTCATAGGAAAAACTTCGGCGGCGGACCGCCCGTGTCGGCTAGGCCGGCGCCTGGGGTTCGTAATCGCCCTCGAACGCTCCCTCGACGCTTTCGACGAGCCCGTCCAGGGCGATCGACGGGAGCTGCAGCTCTCCGGCGTGGACCTCGTCGAGCGTGACGACGTCCACGGCGAAGCCGCGCAGCGAACTCGCGAAGTCGAACAGCCCGTCCGTTCCCCGGGTAAGCGCCTCTGTCTTGTCGCGCAACGTTCCGGCCGCGGCGGCGACGGCGCCGACGGACTTCCACCCCGGCGACCCCGCCGACGCCTCGTCGCTGGAATCGACGACCAGTCCGTCGGCGTCTTCGAGCAGCCCGGCGACGTCTTCGGCCTGGCCGGCGAAATGCTCGATGTCGCTGGATTCGATCTTCACCACGTCGTTCACCGCCTCGCCCTCCCCAGGTGTTCGCGTGCCAGCCGAAGTCGGCTGGACAGAGGGCACGGTACGAGCAGTCAGGACGGTCCGCCCGTATTTGAGCTTGTGTAAATCTTGCGTTCAGTAACGCCGCCGACATAGAAGGCGGGGAGTCGGGCACCCATCCGTGTACCTATGCGAATACACTTCGAGGCTGTCCGAGCGTTTTGGCGCCCAGCTGGAGCTAAGTGGGCGTTAGGTTCTCGTCGCGCGACGCCGTGGACAGGCGAGCGACGTCTATACACCCCTGAAGATTTAAAGCAACACGATCGGAAACTTCCATGCGAGTCGGAACCCAATTGGGCAATCGCTACCGGCTGGACGAACGCATCGACGGCGGCGGACCGGGTGAGACCTGGAAAGGACACGACACCCTTCTCGAACGCACCGTGGCCGTCAAGGTGATGCACGTCAGTCCCGCCGACGACCCGACGTTCCGACGACGATTCCACGCCGAGGCCCGCAACCTCGCGGCGCTGCAGGCGCCGGGAGCGGCGGGTCTTTTCGACTACGGCGAGGACGCCTCCTACCACTCCGCCGTCATCTCCTATCTAGTCATGGAGTTCGTCTCCGGACGCAGCCTGCGCGAAGTGCTTGCCGAGCGCGGCGGCCTCGACCCGGGCAAGGTGCTCGAGATACTCGCGCAGGCGGCGCAGGCGCTGCACGACGCGCACCGCGAAAACGTCGTTCACAAGGACCTCCGCCCCGAGAACATCCTCATAGAACACGCCTCCGCCAGCGTCAAGCTCATAGGCTTCGGCGTCGCCCGCTCCCGCCTCGGAGACGACGCCGGCCGCAGCCGAAGCAATGAGCCCGGCACCGGCAACTTCGCGTACGTCGCTCCCGAGATGCTGCGCGGGCAGACCCCCACCGCGGCCAGCGACATCTACGCGCTCGGCGCCGTCGCGTACGAGTGCCTCGGCGGGCAGCCGCCCAACGACGGCAAGGCCGCCTCGGCCGAGCAGCCGCTGGCCGCGCTGCCGCCGAACGTGCCCGAAACGGTCGTCGAGATCGTGGCCCGCGCCCTGGACATGCATCCGGCGCGACGCTGGGAGAGCGCCGCAGACCTCGCCAAGGCGTGCCGCGAGCTGCGGGCGCCGCGCACTCTCGAGTCGCCGATCGTCGACGCGCGTCCGCTCGGCGACGCGGCCCCGACCATGGCGGCCGCGTCGGCCGCGTTGGCCAGGGCCTCCAAGCCGGCCAAGGCGACGGTCGCGATCGAGCCGGAGCCCAAGGCGGACTCCACCGAGGCGCTCGAAGCGTCCCAACGGCCCGTCGACGACGGTCCGAAACCCGTCAAAAAAGACGCGGGTCGGCGCTTCCGCAAGAACCGCATGCTGATCGTCGCGGCGACCGTGGCGGCGCTGGTGTTCGCCGGCGGCGTCGTCGCCGCGTCCGTCATGGACAAAGACGACGCGAACAACGCCTCCGACGACGGCCAGGGCGTGAGCGGCGGCGCGGACGACGACTCCTCCTCCGAAGGAAAGCCGTCCCGGGGCTCCGGAGGCGCCGCGCCGGCCGAAGAGGAAGAGGAAGACGACTCCGCCGACGATTCGGAAGACTCCGACCAGTCGACCGACGAGAACACCGGCATAGTTCCCGGCGTTCTCGGCTTGCAGGAGGGCGAAGCCGTTGCGGCGCTGGCCGACGCGGGATTCACC
>JBOGDN010000723.1:0-6485 GCA_050742995.1 Stackebrandtia sp.
GGCTTGCCCGACGAGTCCTCGGCGGTGACGACGCGCACGTCCGGCAGCCCCGCGCCGCGCAGCAGCTCGGCGACGGCCGCGGCGCTGCGCGCCACGTGCGAGTGGTCGAAGCCGTCGAAGGCCACCGACGGGATCCGCACCAGCCGCTCCAGGTCGGCGCGCACTTCGGGCATGACCGCCGCGACGGCGGATCGAAGATCAGGCATGCCGGCCATGTTAGCCACCGCGACAGTCGTCCTACACTGGCCGCCGTGGCGCGCCGATACCGTTTCCTGCTGTCCCTTCGTTGGTTGGGTCTGACCCTGTTCGGCGTGGTGATCGTGGCGACGTTCATCTGGCTCGGGTTCTGGCAGCACGGCCGGTACGAAGATCGCTCGGCGGTCAACGCGCGTATCGCCGCTTCGATCGACGACGACTCGCCCGCCGACGTCGCCTCGGTCCTGAACGTCGACGCCGCGCCCGCCGAAGCGGCGGTCTGGAGCCGAGTCCAGGCCAACGGCGAGTACGACCCGGCGGGAGAGGTGCTCATCCGCAACCGCAGCCTCGACAGCCGAGTCGGCTACGAGGTCGTCACGCCGCTGATTCTCGACGACGGCACCGCCGTGCTCGTCGACCGCGGCTGGGTCCCCGCCCCTGAAGCCGACGCCACCGCGTTGCCCGACGTCCCGCCCCCGCCGGAAGGGACGGTGACAGTCACCGGCGGCGTCCGCTCCTCTGAGAAGGAGCTTGGCAGCCCCAACGAGGTCGAGGGCGTGGCGCAGGCGCGCAGCGTCAACGTCGACCAGCTGTCGGCGGACCTGAGCTATCCCGTCCGCGACGGCTATGTCGTCGACGACGACCCCGGCGAAGGACTGACGGCCGTGCCCCCGGCCGAGCAGCGGGCGTGGCAGAACTTCGCCTACGCCTACCAGTGGTGGCTGTTCGCGTTGATGGTTCCGGTCGGCCTGGTCATGCTCGCGCGCCGGGAGGCCCACCTCCTGGCTTCTCGTCAGTAGTCTGGGACTCGCTGTCGCCGCACCGCCCGCAAAGCAAGGAGTCCCGCATGACCGACGTGCCACGACTGGTGATCTCGGCGCCGTCGTCTGGACACGGCAAGACCGCCGTGGCAGTGGGGCTGCTGGCCGCGTTGACCGCTCGCGAGCTGAGCGCGACCGGCTTCAAGCTCGGCCCCGACTACGTCGACGCCGGGTACCTCGGCATGGCCTGCGGCAAGGTCGGGCGCAATCTCGACCGGCGGCTGACCGGCGACGCCCGCGTCCCCGAGCTGTTCGCGCACGGCAGTCTCGGCTCGGACGTGGCCGTCGTGGAAGGCGCCCTCGGCCTCTTCGACAGCATCACCGGCGCCGACCGGCCGCACAGCACCGCGCAGGTCGCTCAGGAACTGCGCGCCCCCGTGATCCTCGTCGTCGACGCCGGAAGCACCGGCCAGTCGGTGGCGGCCCTGGTGCACGGCTTCCGCACCTTCAACGAGCTGATGTGGCTCGGCGGCGTGATCTTGACGCGGGTGGCGTCCGAACGGCACGAGCAAATCTTGCGCCAGGCGCTCGCCGACATCGACGTGCCGGTGCTCGGCGCGATCCGCAGGACCCAAAACGCCATGCTGCCGCCCCGGCACCAGGGAATGGTGCCCGTCGCCGACCGCAGTATGGAGGCGGTGCGGGCGATTCGCCGCCTCGGCGAAGTGGTGCTCGACTCCGTCGACGTCGACCGAGTGCTTTCGATCGCCCGCTCGGCGCCGCGGCTGGCCGAGGACACCTGGTCGGCGAGCGGCGCCCTCGCCCTGACCGGCTACCACGAACCCGACGGCGAGCCGCCCCTGGTGGCCGTGGCCGGCGGCAGCTTCTTCACCTACTCGTACGCCGAGAACGTTGAACTGCTGCAGGCGGCCGGCGCCCAGGTCGTCGTCGTCGACCCGCTGCGCGACGAGCAGCTTCCCGACGGCACGCAGGCCCTCGTCTTCGGAGGCGGCTTCCCGGAGTGGTACGTCGAGGAGCTGTCGAGCAACGTCGAGCTCGCCAAGGACACGGTGCGGCTTGCCGGCGACGGCGGGCCGATCGTCGCCGAGTCCTCGGGACTGGTCTGGCTTTCCGACGAGCTGGACGGCCGTCCGATGAGCGGGGTGGTCTCGGCGGCGAGCCGCACGCTCTCCCAGACCGTGATGGGGTACCGCGCCGCCACCGCCTGCGCCGACAGCGTGCTGTGCCGCGCCGGAACCAAGATCACCGGCTTCAAGAGCCACCGCACCCAGGCGTCGCCGCGCGCCGGGGAGGTGGCGGCGTGGGAGTGGCCGAACGGACGCGCCGAGGGCTACGTGCAGGGCTCGGTTCACGCGTCCTATCTGAACTTGCACTGGGCGGCGCAACCCCAGATGGCCGCGCGGTTCGTGTCTCGGATCGGCCGGGCCGTCACTGCCCCGCCGACACTATCGAGTCAGGTGGAGCTTTAAAGTCCTTTTTCGGCTCTCCGTCGAGGGCCGTCTTGAGGGTCTTGACCACCGCGTCGACCGGATCGCGCGAGTTGCCGACGCCCACGGCGTTGAACGGGTTGTCCGGGTCGGAGATGAACGACGCCGCGGCCAGCTGCGGCGTGAAGCCGACGAACCACGCCGCCCGGTTCGAGTCGGTGGTGCCGGTCTTTCCCGCCACCGGACGGTTCAGATCTTTGTAGACCTGAGACGCGGTGCCCCACGGACCGCAGTCGCCCTTGGCCGCCTTGTATCCGGTGACGCAGCGCATCGCGTCCGCGGCCCCGCGGGCGACCTTCTTGGACACTTCTTGACGGCACTGCGGCGCCGTCTCCTGCATCTCCTTGCCCTCGGCGTCGATCGCCTTCAAGATCGGGGTGGGTTTGCAGTACACGCCTTCGGCCGCCACTGTGGCGTACGCCCCGGCCATCTCCATGGGAGTGGTGTCGGAGACCCCGAGCGTGAACGCCCCCCAGCCGTCGGAGCGTTCCGGGTCGGCGTAGTAGGCGTCGGTCTCGTTGCGCCATTGTAGGCCGAGACGTTCGGCCATGGCCACGACGTTGTCGGCGCCGACGCGTTGAATCAGCTGCGCGAAGAAGGTGTTGACCGACATGCCCATCCCGCTCCACATGTTGCGGGTGCCGGCCATGTCCTCGTTGGCGTTGGACGGACACCACTGCCCGCCGCACGAGGCCGGGCCGGAGGCCACCGGATACTGCGTGACCACTTGATGCGGAGAGTTGATGGACGTGTCGAGGGGCATGCCCTGTTCAAGGGCGGTGAGCAATGTGAACAGCTTGAACGTCGACCCCGCCTGATAGCCGGCGACGTCGCCGCCTCCCAGCAGCCCGTTGACCGTGTTGGGATAGTTGCCCTGCAGCCCCTCGGCCGCGGCGGCCGGATGCGAATGGAGCCCGTTGCCGCTTTGGTCGAGGCTGAACGTGCGATTGACGGCCATGGCCTGGATCCGGCCGCTGCCCGGCTCCACCGCGACCACGCCGTGCGCCAGCGCGCTGTCCTTCGACTCGGCGCTGTCGACCTGTTTCTGCGCCGCCTTTTGCGCGTCGGGGTCGACCGAGGTGACGATGGTGTAGCCGCCGCGACGCAGATCGCGTTCGCGCTCAAGGGGGTCGGCGCCGAAGGCCTCCTGCGAGCGCCACCAGTGACGGACGTAGTCGCACAGGAAGCCGTACGTGGCGGCCTCCTCTCCAGTGCCGATGCACGCGTTCGCCGGCTGCGACAGCTCCAGCTCGATCGGATCGTCCTTGGCGTCGTCGGCCTCTTCCTGGGAGATGTAGTCCAGCTCGGACATCCGGTCGATGACCCAGTTGCGACGCTCGGTGGCGCGAGTCTGGTCGGTGGCCGCCGGATCGTAGGACGACGGCGCCTGCACCAGGCCGGCGAGCGTGGCCGCCTGGGTCAAGTCGAGTTCCCTTGGGGACTTGGAGAAGTAGACGTAGCTGGCCGCGAAGATGCCGTAGGCCTGGTGGCCGAAGTAGACCTGGTTCAGGTAGCGCTCGAGTATCTCGTCTTTGGACATCTGGTCTTCGGTGGCCATGGCAAGCCGCATCTCGCGGATCTTCCGCGACGGCGTCTGCTCGGTGACCGACAGGATCTCCTCGACGGTGTCGGCGTTTTGCCGCAGCGCGCCGCGCACGTACTGCATCGTCAACGTCGAGGCGCCCTGCTCCACCTCGCCGCTCGACTGGTTGGCCGCCATCGCCCGCGCGATGCCCTTCGGGTCGACGCCGTTGTGGCTGTAGAAGCGGGAGTCCTCGGCGGCGACGATGGCCTGGCGCATGATCGGCGACACTTCGTCCAAGGGCACGTTGCGGCGGAACTCGTCGTAGAACTGCGAGATCAGCGTCGAGCCGTCGGCGGCGTATACATAGGTCGTCTGGGGCGGCGAGGCCTCGCCGAGCTCGACCGACAGCTGGTCGATCGCGTCCACGCCGGCCTTGACGGACAGGCCGCCGGTCGCGGCGACGGGGAACGTCAGCACCGCCACGATCAGCCCGGCGATCACGCCCGTCTTCATAAGCGCCCGCAGGCCCGCCGCCGTCGCATAGGCTCGACCACGGAACCGCTGCATTCTCTGCGCCCACCCCATAGGGAGAACGTTACGGCACAGACGGTGACGAATGCGTCAAGACGTGCGCATAAGAGACGACCGTAAATACGTGACGCGGCGCGGCGGCGTCACCCGCCGCGGCTGTACAGCGTGCCGAAGTGCTCGATGTACTCCTCGGCGACTCCGGCCGAGCCGTCGTTGCCTCCGACGCGCAGGTTGATCTCGCAGTTGTGACGCAGGCTTCCGGTGGCGAAGATGTGGGAGCCGGTGATCACGTACGGGTTCTCGGAGACGCCGCCCTCGTCGTACTGAGCGTCGACGATGATGAACTTGTGGTGCACCTTCTCAAGGATGCGCACGTTGTCGTCGCCGAGACGGTTGCGCAGGTTGGTCACCTGGTCGCCTTCGACGCCGTCGGACACCACGACCTTCACGTCGCAGCCAAGCCCCTGGATGCGGTCGAGCTGGTCGAGGATGGCCTCGCGCGCGTTCGTCGACCATATCGAGATCGCCACCCACACGCGGTTGTCGCCGGCCGAGGAGCACCCGGTCACCTTGGAGAGCTGTCCGGAGATGTTGTCGCCGTCGCCGGGACGCGGGTACGCCCACGCCCGCTCCGGCAGCTGACCCGCGGCGACGTCGTCGCCGTAGACCGAGCGGGCCTCGGCGGAGTCCCAGCCGTCCCAGTCGTCGTTCCACAGGCGCTCGACGAAGCCGTCGGCCCACTCGCCGATCTGGTTGTCGCCGCGCAGCCGGACCATGTCGTTCCACGCCTCCTCGTGGTCCCAGGCGCCCATGTTCGACGAGCCGATCACGACCGAGCGCACGTCGTCGATGTTGAACGAGAACAGCTTGACGTGGTTCATCGGAAGCTCGCTGTCCGGCTGGTGAAAATCGTCGTCGCGCCACATGAGGCAGTCGTCCCTGCCGTCCGCGGCCTGGTCGAGGATGTGGCACACCTCGATGGGCACCTCGGCGCCCTGCAGGATCTGGATCGGACGGAAGAGGCCGCCGTCCTCGTTTTTCTCCGAGCCCTTGTCCAGCACGACGCGCACGTCGGCGCCGCGTTCATGCGCGCCGGCCACCGCCTCCGCCAGCTGTTCGGGGGCGGCGCCGTCGCGCCAGTGGAACATCGAGATCCGGACGGTGTCGCCCTCGCCGGCGGCGGCCGCCAGCGAGCTGATGCTGTCGAAGATCCGGGTGTCGTCGCTGTCGGGGTTGCTGAAGCAGGCCTCGACGCGCGCCTCCCCGAGGAAGCCGCAGGGGTCGGCGAACTGGGGAGCGGGGTCGGCGTCGGCGTCGTGCGTCAGGGCGAGCACGCCGGCGGCCAGGGCGACGGCGGCCGCGCCGCCGACAATTGTTTTCCACATGTGAACCTCTGGGGTGGTTGAGAAATGTAGAGAAGCGTCGGGGTATGTGCACAATATCCGAACATTTAACCGTTTAAACGGCGCTGATGGCCGTGTTGTGGATCGCCGCGTCGTCGGGATGCCGCAGCCGCGCCCGAGGCGGCTATTAGGCTCGGCGGACCGTGCAGTCGACAGTGAGGATGAGCGGATGTACCCGATGGGACTGCACCTCGACGGCCGTCGCGTCCTCGTCGTCGGCGGCGGCAACGTCGCCCACCGCCGCGTGCCCCGTCTGGTGGACGAAGGCGCCGACGTCTTCCTGGTCGCCCCGCGGGTGCACACCTCCCTGCGCGGGATGGCCGAAGCCGGGCACGTGCGCTGGGAGGCGCGCGAGTTCCACCCCGGCGACGTCGCCGGCGCCTGGCTTGTCCTGGCAGCCGCCGACGATCCGGCCGTCAACGCCGAGGTCAGCGCCCTGGCCGAGGCGGCGCACACCTTCTGCGTGCGCGCCGACGACGCCTCCGCGGCCACCGCGTGGACCCCGGCGGTGACCGAAAACGACGGGCTGACCGTGGCCGCCTTCGCCGACGTCGACCCCCGC
>JBOGDN010000724.1:0-8907 GCA_050742995.1 Stackebrandtia sp.
CCCCGGCGTCATACTGCGCAAGACGCCCAGGAGGGGAGAGTCGATGGCCGCCGCATCACAGGTCGAAGTCAGCATCAGAGACGTCGAACCGACCGACGTCGAGGTGTTCTACCAACAGCAGTTGGACCCGGAGGCCTCCCGGCGGGCCGTCTTCCCGGTCCGCGAGCGCGACAGGTTCACCGCCAAGTGGAAGGAAATCCTCGCCGACGAGGAGATCCTCGTCCAGACCGTCCTCGTCGACGGCGAGATCGCCGGCAACTTTGTGTGCTGGCAACAGTCCGGCCGGCGCTGGGTCGGCTACTGGTTCGGTCGCGAGTACTGGGGTCGCGGCGCGGCCACGCGCGGGCTCAAGCTTTTCCTCGAGCGCGCGCCGTGGCGGCCGCTGTACGCCGATCCGGCGACGCGCAACGTCGGCTCGGTCCGGGTGCTCGAAAAATGCGGCTTCCAGGTCGTCGAGAAGCTGGTCAGACCGTCGCTGCTCGACGGCGAGGACGTAGAACACGTCGTGTTCGCGCTCGACGCCCGACAAGAATCCGCAACGCCCGCCAAGAAGTGAAAGACGCCGGGCGCTCCGCCGCACAGCATTGATCATCCCGGGAGGTCGACTCCGACCCCCGGCGGCCGATCAATCCAAAGGAGCACCGTGGTTTCTTCGCAATTCTTCGAACGGGCTCGCCCGTCGCGTCGTTCCGTGATGAAAGCCGCCGGCGCCGGCGCGATGGTCGCCGCGACCGGCGCGGCAGTCGCCTCCTCGGCGAACGCCGACACGCCGTCGCCGCGGCTCGCCGACGGCGACCTGATCACGCGGACCATCCCCCGCACCGGCGAGGAGGTTCCCGCGATCGGGCTGGGAACCTTCATGACCTGGGACATTCTCCCCGAACACCCTCGAGACGACCTCCGCGAGACGCTCGAGACCCACTGGGCCGGCGGCGGACGCGTGGTCGACACGTCGGTGCTTTACGGCATGCCCGAGGAAAACATCGGCGAGTTCGCCTCCGAACTCGGCGTCGTCGACGAAATGTTCGTCACCGCCAAGACTTGGACCACCGGCGAGTACCTCAGCGACCCGAGCCATGTGCAGGCGCAGTTTGAGCAGACCCGCGAGCGGCTTTCCCGCGAGCAGATCGACGTGCTTCAGGTGCACAACTGCGTCAACCCGGAGATGAACCTGGCCATCATGCGGCAGTTCCAGGAGGAAGGGCTGGTCCGCCACCTGGCCATCACGCACCACGACAGCGCGTATCACCAGGTCATAGAGGGCTGGATGAACTCCGGCGACGTCGACTTCGTCCAGGTCCGCTATTCGATCTTCGACCGCACCGTCGAGGAGCGGATTCTGCCCGCCGCCGCCGACAACGGCGTGGCGGTTCTCGTCTGCATGCCGCTGGAAAAGGCCCGGCTGCACGATCTCGTCTCCGACCGCGACGTCCCCGAGTGGGCCGCCGAGGAACTCGGGTGCGAGAACTGGTCTCAGTTCTTCCTGAAGTGGATTCTGGGGAACCCGGACGTCACCGTCGTGCTTCCCGGCACCGGCACCCCGGCGCACGTGGCCGAAAACGTCGGCGCGATGCGGGGACCGATTCCCGACGACAAGCAGCGCAAGCGCATGCGCAAGTACATGGAGGAAGAAGTCCCCGGCTTCGCCGACATCAACTCCGCGCCCTGGTACCCCGGCAAGACCTACGACAAGGGGCTGGTCCAGCTCCCGTCGTAGGCGGCTGCGAGGCCGTCCGGCCCGACCCGAAGCTGACCCGCGGGTCGGGCCGGAGGCGTAAGCGCGCGTTCTCCTCGCGATACGCGCGAGGCGTCACCCCGAATTTCCTGCCGAACGCCGTCGTCAGATGGCTCTGGCTGGAAAAGCCGACCGCGTACGCGATCTGGCCGATCTGCGTCTCGCGAGACGTCCGCAGCAGCTCGGCGGCGCGTTCCAGCCGCCGCTCCACCACGTATCGATGCGGCGGGAGCCCGGTGGCGGCCTTGAATCCGCGGCTGAACCGGTGCTGGTCCAATCCGACCAGCCCCGCCAGCGTCGGCAGCCGCAGCTCCTCGCCGAGATGCTCGTGGATGTAGTCCACGACGCGGCGCAGCTTCGCCCTTGGCAATTCTGCCCCGGGCGCGGCCGGCTCGGGAGCGCCCAGATTGGAATAGCGCCGCACCAGATGCAAGGTAAGCGTGGCCACGACGCGGTCGGCGAACAGCGGTCCCGCCGCGCCCGGCCGCCGCGCCTCCTCGCCGAGCGACAGCGCCAGCTGACGGATCAGCGGGTCGCGCCGGTTGGTGAAGCCGACGAACTCGAGCCGGTCGACGTCGTCGAGCCCGGCGGCGCGCAGCGCTTCGACCGGGTCGAAACGAAACGCCGCGTACGTGATGACGCCCTTGCGATAGCTCGCCCAGCGCCGCCGCATGCTGGGCACGAAGGTGACGGCGCCGGGGAAGTCGGCGCCGTCGTAGCGCGTCTGGCCCTCAAGCAGCGCCGAGGTGCGGCCGGTGGCGCCCGACAGGGTGACGATCACCTGGTGTTCCGGGCGGCACGTGATCCCTTCGGTGTCGTCGTCGAGCTCCCACGTGACGTGCTCGAACTCAAGACCGGGCCAGCGGCGTTCCAGACGGGAAGCGGCGCGACCCCCGTAGCGGTGCACCGGGCCGCTCGCGCGCCTGATACGCGGCTGCAGAGTCATGCTGCGCATTGGAATTCCTCGTCAATCTGCGACGTCACAGGCGGATCAGACGCTGCTCGACCGCCGCCGACACCGCGGCGGTGCGAGATTCCACGCCGAGCTTCTGGAAGATGTGCACCAGGTGCGTCTTGACCGTCGCCTCCGTCACGAAAAGCTGCTTGGCGATCTGCCGGTTGCCGGCGCCGCGCGCCAGCAGCTGCAAGATCTCGGTCTCCCGCGCCGTCAGCGACCGGCCGGGATCCCGCATCCGCCGCATCAACGCTCCGGCCGCCGCGGGCGAAAGCACGCTCTCGCCGCGCCCGGCCGCCCGCACGGCGGCGAACAGCTCCTCCGGCGGGCAGGCCTTGAGGATGTACCCGGTGGCGCCGGCGTCGACGGCGCGCACGATGTCGGCGTTGGAGTCGTAGGTGGTCAGCACCAGCACGCGCGGCGGGCGCGGCAGCGCGCAGATCGCGCGGGTGGTCTCCACGCCGTCCGGCCCCTCTTCCAGCTGCAGGTCCATCAAGACCACGTCCGGAGAAGTGTCGCGGACGCCCTCAAGCGCCTCCCGCCCGGCGGCGGCCTCGCCGACGATGTCCATGTCGGGTTCGCCGGCGATCAGCGCGGCAAGACCCGCGCGCACGACCGGATGGTCGTCGACGAGAAACAGCTTCACGGCGTCTCCTTTCCCGGCGGCGGCTGTGCCTTCGAGTTCGGCACTCGCGCCGCCACGGCGGCGCCGTCTCCAGGGCTGCTCTCGACGTCGAGATGTCCGCCCACTTCGGCCAGACGTTCGCGCATGGCAGGCAGCCCGTAGCCCCGGCCCGGCTGCGGCGTCGGCCGTGCGAAGCCGACGCCGTCGTCGAAAACGTCCAGGCAGATCTCGTCGTCCAGATAAGACAGCGTGACGGCTGCGGCGTCGGCGCCGGAGTGTTCCACGACGTTCGACAGCGCCGACTGCGCCACGCGCAGCAACGCGGACTGAACGGTCTCTGGCGCCGGGTGCTCGTCGCCTTCGCGCGTGAACCGCACGCTGAGGCCGTGGTCGGCCTCGAACTCGGCGCACAACGCCTCAAGCGCCTCCGGCAGCGTCTGCCCCGTCAGCCGGGCGGGCCGCAGGTCCTGGACGAAGCGCCGGGCCTCGGCGAGGTTGTCGGCGGCGACCGTCTCGGCGCGCGCGACGCACGACTTGGCCTGCGTCGCGTCCCCGTCCCAGCTGCGCCCGGCCGCCTGCAGCAGCATGCCGACGCTGGTCAGCCCCTGAGCCAGGGTGTCGTGGATTTCCCGGGCCAGCCGTTCCCGCTCGGCGGACACCCCGGCGCGGCGCTGGGTCTCGGCGAGCGTGCTGCGCGTGGCGACCAGGTCGTCGATGAGCCGCTGCCGCGCGACCAGCTCGCGGTCGAGCGCCCAGAACACCGCGGTGATCATCATTGCCACGCCAAGCGGCGCCAGGAAGATGCTGGGCTCGACGATTTCGGCGTAGCGCAACTGGCCGACGACGACGGCGCCGGTGAGGACCACGGCCGAGGCCACGACGGCCCAGGGCGGGAAGTGGCGCAGGCACAGGAAGAACAGCGACACCGCGCACCAGCCGAAAGACGGCGCGACCAGCACCAGCCCCAGCCACAGCGCCATGACGCCGACCAGCCAGACGCGGGCGCCGCGGCCAAGCCGCCGCTCCAGTCCGACGCCGAGGGCGTAGGCGAGGCCCATCACGCCGGCCATGACGAGGATGACGGCGATGACGACGTCGATCTCGTGAATGGCCATCAGCCGCCCCGCCGACGCCGCGAGCAGCACGAAGAACCCGGCGTGCATCGCCGCGCTCAGCCATGCCCGCTGGTGCACCGGATCCGTCGCCATCGTGCGCCGACCGTCCTTTCGTCGTCGGGTCCAAGCCTGAGTCGCCGCCGGCGCCCTGACATCCGTCAAACGATTGAGATGACTCCTCCATCCATTGACGCCCCGGCCTCCATCGTGTTGTCGACGCCGCGAATCCGCTGGTCGGGAAGCCTTGGACCGCACATCATTCCACCACGCGAAATGGATAGATTCATGAACCTTCGTTCTTTCAAGGTCATCGCCCTGGGGACTCTCGCCGGGCTGGCGATCGTCGCCGGCGTCGCTGTCGCGGCATTCTCCGTCGGCGCCGAGGACGAGCCCGACTTCGTCCCGGTCGACGACGTCTCCGAATCCGCGGCGGTCACGACCCAGGCGCTGTCCATGGACGCCGCGACCCAGCTGGCCCAGGCCGCGCAGGACGCCGCCGCCGAACGCGACGCGCACATCACCGTGGCCGTGGTCGACCGCGGCGGCAACACCCTCGCCCTGATCAAGGGCGACGGCACCGGAGCGCACTCGGTCGACACCGCGACGGCGAAGGCCTACACCGCCGCCTCGCTCGGCAGGAGCACCAGGGAGATCGCCGAAAACTACGGCGGCGACAGCCCGGGCCCGGTCGACATTCCCGGCGTGATCCTGATCGCCGGCGGAGTGACGGTCGCCGTCGACGACGTCCCGATCGCGGGCATCGGCGTCAGCGGACTGCCCGACCCCCTGCTCGACGAGGAGATCGCCCTGGAAGCCCTCGAAGCGATCAAGTAGCCCGCCGCGGACGGCCCCCGAGACGCGCCGCGCGCGTTCGCGGGGGCCTCCAGCCGGCTGCCGAGGCCGGACCGGTTCTGGCACCATGACGCCATGGCGGCGATACCCAAGGCAGAGTTGCACGTCCACATCGAAGGCACGCTCGAGCCCGAGATGGTCTTCGACCTCGCGCGACGCAACGACGTCGCGTTTCCGTATGCGACCGTGGAAGACCTGCGGGCCAAGTACCGTTTCAAGGATCTTCAGTCGTTCTTGGACATCTACTACGCGAACATGGCCGTGCTGCGGACCCGGCGCGACTTCTGCGACCTCGCCGCGGCCTACCTGCGAACCTGCCCCGGCCAGGGCGTGCGGCACGCCGAGATCTTCTTCGACCCGCAGGCGCATCTGGCGCGCGGCGTCGAGATGCGCACGATCGTCGAGGGGCTGTCCGACGCCATAGCGGAGTCGGACGGGAATCCGTCGGCGAGCCTGATCCTGTGCTTCCTGCGCGACGAGACCGCGGAGTCGGCCATGCGGACGCTGCGGTTGGCCGAACCCTTCCTCGACCGCGTCGTCGGCGTCGGACTCGACTCCGCCGAAGTGGGTCACCCGCCTTCGAAATTCGTCGACGTGTTTCAGCGCGCCCGCGACCTCGGGCTTCACGTGGTCGCGCACGCGGGAGAAGAGGGGCCGCCGGAATACGTGCGCGAGGCGCTCGACCTGCTCGGCGCGCAGCGCATCGACCACGGCATTCGCGCCCTCGAGGACGCCGACCTCACCGCGCGGCTGCGGCGCGAGCAGATTCCGCTGACGGTGTGTCCGCTTTCCAACGTCCGTCTCGGCGCGTTCGGCGACATCGGCGGCCACACCCTGCCGCGGCTGATCGACGAAGGCCTGCTGGTGACGGTGAACTCCGACGACCCGGCCTACTTCGGCGGCTACGTCGAGGACAACTTCGCCGCGATCCGCGACGGCCTCGGCATCGCCGACGGCCGGCTGCGGGAACTGGCCGCCAACTCCTTCCGCGCGTCTTTCCTCGACGACGACCGCAAGGCCGCCCTGCTAGACGAACTGGACGCGTGACGACGCCCGTTACGGCGTGAACCAGATGAAGTACGCCGTGAACACCGCAAGCAGCACGTAAAGCGCGGGGTGGACTTCCCGCCAGCGCCCTTTGCACACCATCAGCAGCGGGAAAAGCGTCAGCCCGAACGCGATGCCGTTGGCGATCGAGTACGTCAGCGGCATCGCGACGACCATGACGAACGCGGGAATCGCGTATTCCAGTTTTTCCCACTCGATGCCGCCGAGACTTCGCGCCATCAACACGCCGACGACGATCAGCGCCGGCGCGGTGACCTCCGGCGTCACGACCGCGAGCAGCGGCGAGAAGAACAGCGAAAGCAGGAAAAGCATTGAGGTGAAAACCGACGTCAGGCCGGTCCTGCCGCCGGAGGCGACGCCGGCGGAGGACTCGATGTAGGACGTGGTCGTCGAGGTGCCGAGCACGGCGCCGCCCATCGTCGCCACCGAGTCGGACGCGAACGCGGCCCGCGCCCGCGGCAGCTTCCCGTCGGATAGCAGGCCCGCCTGGTTGGCGACCGCGATGAGCGTGCCCGAGGTGTCGAAGAAGTCGACGAACAGCATGGTGAACACCACGATCGCCATCTGCGCCGTCAGCAGCTCCGGCAGGTTCGTGACGGCATGACCGAACGTGGGGCCGATGCTCGGCACCGCGTCGACGACGCCGCCGGGCGGATCGATGTAGCCGACGACGACGCCGGCGACGGCCGTGAGCGCCATGCCGTAGAAGACGCCGCCGCGAATGCCGCGGACGAGGAAGAGCACGGTGACGATCAGGCCGAAGGCGGTCAGCACGGTGCCGGCCGCGGTCAGATCGCCGAGCGTGACCAGGGTCGCGTCGCTGTCGACGACGAAGCCGCCGTTGCGCAGCCCGATGAAGGCGATGAACATCCCGATCCCGGCGCCGGTGGCGAGCTTGAGCTGGGTCGGGATGGCGTTGATGATCGCCTCCCGCGCGCCGGAGACGGCGAGCAGGAAGAACAGCACTCCGGACGCGAACGTCCCGGCCAGCGCGGTCTGCCACGGGACGCCAAGCGTCAGCACCACCGTGAACGCGAAGAAGGCGTTCAGTCCCATGCCGGGCGCCAGCGCGATCGGGTACCGCGCCCACAGGCCCATGATGAGCGTGCCGAGTGCGGCGGCAAGCGCGGTGGCGACGAACACCGCGTCGACGTCCATGCCGGTCTCGCCGAGGATGCTCGGATTGACGAACAGGATGTAGGCCATCGCCAGGAACGTCGTCACACCGGCGACGGCCTCCCGGCCGACTGTCGTTTCCGCCGTGGAGAGGCCGAAGAGCCGATCGAACACGCGCTTCGGGGAAGTGAGCTTCACGCCTGAGCCTCCTGCGACTTGACCGATGATCCGCGTGCCCCGTGTGGATGATCCTGCCAGAAACGACCCGATTTCGCCGGTCAGCTCTTCGCGGACCCGCGGCGGCGCAGATCGTCGTATGTGTCGACGTCGGACGCCTCGCCCAGTCCGTCGCAGGCGACCTCGACGACCAGCTCCGGGCGGGCCTTGAGGAAATCTCGGGCCCCGACGTCGCCGTGCGCCGTGTCGGCGACGTCGCTCCACAGCGCGCTGTCGAACAGCACCGGATGCCCGCGACGGCCGCCGTAGGTCGCCGCGGCGACCCTGGCCCCGCGCGCGTGGGCGCGGCGCAGCCTGGCCACGGCCTCGGGCGAAAGCCACGGCTGGTCCACCAACGTCACCACCACAGCCGCGCAGCCGTGCGGCAGCACCTCCAGTCCGCGTCGCAGCGAGGAGCCCATGCCGGTTGGCCAGTCCGGGTTGAACACCGAGACGAAGTCGCGGCGTGCGGCGGATCGCGCGCGCTCGGCTTCGGCGCCGAGCACCGCGTACACCGGGGCGCAGCCGCCGTCGCGCAACACGCCCACCGCGACGTCGAGGAGAGTCTGGCCGTCATATTCCACAAGGGCCTTCGGGATTCCCATGCGGCGGCCCGCCCCCGCGGCCAGGACGAGTCCGGCCGCCGGCAGAGCTTCCTCGGCGGTCATGGCAGCCGCATCGCCAGAAACAGGTCGACTCGATCGGCGAGCCGGCTCAGGTCGCGGCCGGTCAGCTGCTCGATGCGCTTGACGCGATATCGCAGCGTGTTGACGTGAAGATGCAGCTCGGAGGCGCATCGCGTCCACGAGCCCTCGCATTCGAGAAAACGCTCAAGCGTCGCGACGAGATCGGAGTGGTGCCGCCGGTCGTACTCCGAAAGCGGGCCGAGCACTCGCGCCCGGTAGGACCGGCGCACTTCGGCGGGCACCGCCGCCATCAGCAAGACGTGCGACGTCAGATCCTCGGGGCCGGCGACCTCGACGCGACCCCCGCGATCGGCGGCGAGCCGACGTGCCTGCCTGGCCTCCTCAAGCGCTCCGCTCAAGCCGTCGACGCCGTCGACCAGCCCGGACACGCCCATCGAGACCTGATCGTCGGACAGTCCCGTCGACAACGTCGCGGCCGCGTCCCGGGCCTGGCGCAGCAGAGCGGCGTGCCGGTCGTCGTCGAGCCGGACCACGGCGATCGTCTCCGCGGCCCAGTCGGCGCTCGCCGTCTCCACGGC
>JBOGDN010000725.1:0-2864 GCA_050742995.1 Stackebrandtia sp.
TGAAGAACAACCTGCAGACCGTCGCGGCGCTGCTGCGGCTGCAGGCGCGACGGGTGGGCGGGCCGCAGGCGCGGGCGGCGCTTGAGGAGTCGGTGCGCCGCGTGACGTCGATCGCGCTGGTCCACGAGACCCTGTCGCATTCAAGCGAGGAGGCGGTGTCCTTCGACGCCATCGTCGACCGCGTCGCCTCGATGGCCACCGAGGTGGCCGCGCCCGAGTCCGACGTGCGGGTGCGCCGGGACGGCAGTTTCGGAGTGCTGCCCTCGGAGGCGGCCACGCCGCTGGTGATGGTGCTCAACGAGCTGATCCAAAACTCCGTCGAGCACGCCTACCCGCCCGGTCAAAGCGGCGAGGTGGTCCTCAAGGTCGACCGCGACGAAGACGCGCTGCGAGTCGCCGTCTTCGACCACGGTCGCGGCATGCCCGACAACTTCCGCATCGACTCCACCCACCGCCTCGGCCTGCAGATCGTCCACACCCTGGTCACCGGCGAGCTGCGCGGCGAGATCGCCCTGCGCAACCGAGAAGCCGGCGGCGCCGAAGCGGTCATCAGCTTCAACCTCGCCTGAGACGGCGGCGAATTCGGGGGCGGTCTGCGGCGCGCCGTGCCAGAATGCGCCGATGCGCGAAACGCTTCACCCGCAGCCGATTGTCGCCAACGACCTTTCCGAAGACGAATTCCTGGCCTGGTACGGGCCCACCGAGTCGATGAGCCTCGCGGAGATCGCCGACCTGTTCAACGCGGCGGGCGTGCGCTGGTGGGTGGCCGGCGGACTCGCCGCCGAGGTCTTCGGCGAGGTCGGCCGGGAACACAAGGACGTCGACGTGGCCCTGGCCGCCGCGGACCTGCCGAAGCTGCGGGAACACCTGCCGCCGGACTTGCGGCTGTGGGAGGCCCATAGCGGTTCGCTGACGCCGCTGTTCCCCGGCAACGAGGTCTACGCCGAATGCGGTCAGCTGTGGGTGCGGCGCGAGGCGACGAGCCCGTGGCTGTTCGAGATCTTGCTGTCGGCGGTCGACGGCGACGACTGGGTGTTCAAACGCGACCATTCCATCCGGATGCCGCTGGACGAGGCGATCTTCCGGCGCGACGGCGTGCCCTACCTGGCGCCGCAGGCGGTGCTGCTGCACAAGGCCCGGCTGGCGCGCGACGTCGACGAACGCGACTGGGAAGCCTGCCTGCCGCGCCTGGATCCGGCGGCGCGAGCGTGGCTGGCCGCCGCCTTGGAAAAACACCTGCCCGACCACCCCTGGCGCGCCCGCCTGTGATCACGCCGGTTGGCGCCGGTTGCCGGTCGGTCTCCTCGCGGTCGTCGAGAATCGCCTGGCTCCACTCGGTTGAGTCTGAATCAGTCGGCTGAGCGAGTCGTTCAGCCAGCCGCCGCCGAAGTCGCTCGTCGCGCTCCCGCCAGTCTGCGGGGATCGCTCCGGCGGAGGCGAGCTGATTCAGGACTGCGTCGTCGGTCGAGTGCGTCGTCACGACGCCGATCCTATGACCGACGCTTGGCGGACCTCGGGTTTTTTCGGCAGCCGTCGCAGCCAGCCGGTGACGATCAACAGCTGCGCGGCCGCATAGGAAGCCATGATCGCCGCGCCCTGGCCGGCGAATCCGATGTCGGCGGCGCCCAGCCCGATCATGAGATCCGAGACGACGAACAGCGCGCCGCCGAGCGCGACTGGCGCGCTCACCCCGGCGGCGGTCGCCGCCATGGCGCACAGCAGCAGGCTGTACACCGCGATCGGAGCCGACAGCTCCCCGAAGCGCGGCCACATCGCCGCGTTGAAGGCCGCCCAGAACGTCAGGTAGCCCGCAGGAATCCAGGGACGCCATCTGAGCACCTGCAGCGCGCCCAGCCGCGCGAAACCCGCGACGTAGCAGATCTGCATGCCCGCGAAGCACGCCATGCCGACCAGGAACGCCGTCTCGCTGTCGAACAGCAGCGCCACGTCGGCGACCCACGCCGTGCCGAGCGCCCACAGCAGCGGGCGGCCGCCGCTTCGCCGCGCCGCCCCGGCCGCGATCGCGACGACGGCGAGCGCCGGCATCAACAGCGGCTTGGCGACCCATTCGGCGGCCTTCGCGTCCGCCGAGACCGCGACGAGGTCGGCGGCCAGCGCCAGCGCGAACGCGCCAAGCGCCAGACGCGACGTCACCTCACGGCCGCTTCCTCTTGCTTCTGCTTGCCCCAGCCGGGCGGGCCGAACACGAACCCGGCGCGCTCGCGCCACGAGCGCGCGGTCGTCACGTCCCGCCACACCGCGGCGTACTCGTGAAACGCCACCCGCAGCGGATTGAACGTCCGGATGTTCTCGGTGAGCCCGTACGTCACCCGCTTCGACTCCGCCTCGAACGTGCCCCACAGCCGGTCCCACACGATGAGGATGCCGGCGTAGTTCTTGTCGAGGTAGATGTCGTCGCTGCCGTGGTGGACGCGGTGATGCGACGGCGTGTTGAAGATCAGCTCGATCGGCTTGGGCAGCACGCCGACTCGCTCGGTGTGGATGAAGAACTGGTAGGTGAGGCTGATCGACTGCTGCAGCAGGATCATCCACGGCGGAAAGCCAAGCAGCGCAAGCGGAAGCCAGAAGGGCAGGCCGCCCATCGGCGTCCAGCTCTGCCGCAGCGCGGTGGTGAGGTTGAAGTATTGGCTGGAGTGGTGCACCACGTGGCTTGCCCACAGCAGCCTGATGCGGTGGTGGCAGCGGTGGAACCAGTAGTAGGCGAGGTCGTCGGCGAAGAACAGCGCCACCCAGACCCACACGGAGCCGGGCCCAAGCTCGAACGGCGACAGGACGAACGCCCCGGCGTAGACGACGAGAGTGGCGAACTTCCAGAAGAATCCGATGACCGCGGAGCCGGCGCC
>JBOGDN010000726.1:0-10242 GCA_050742995.1 Stackebrandtia sp.
CCTGTACGCCGTCGACGAATCGGGCGAACCGTACTGGGATCGCCAGATGCCCGTCGATCTCTACGGAATCTCGGTCGCCCCGGACACCGTGGTGGCCGACTACACCGACCCCGACGACACCCGGGAGCGGCCGGACGACGTCTTCGAGGTGATCGACGTCGTCACCGGAGAGACACTGTGGGAAGACGAGGTATCCTATCTGGCCGCCGTGTTCGCCGAAACCGTGTACACCTTCGAATGCACGCGAACGTCAGACGACGAATTCGACGAATGCGAACTGTCCGCTCGCGACATGGACACCGGCGAGGCGCGTTGGACCGAGCCGGTGCGTCCGGACGCGACGATCTACACCGCGTACCACATGGATCATTTCGAGGCCGCGCCCGCAGACCCGCCCTACCTGGTGCTGTATTCGGACGGGCAGGCCGGCGCCGTCGACCCGGCCGACGGCAAGGCGCTCGCCGCGTCCGTGGAAAGCCCGCACCCGGTGAACGCGCTGGCCGCCGAGGACGTCCTGGTGTCGGTGGACGACGCCTCCGCCAGCCCGGACGACGGCTGCCGGGCCACCTTGCGCGGGTACGACGTCGAAAGCGGAAAAGAGCGCTGGGAGACGCAGGTCAGCCTCGCGGTCACGGCCAAGGGTTACGGCGAAGGACAGGACTGCGACGTGCTGTGGTGGTGGGCCCGAGACGGCGATCTCCTCGCGGTGCGCGACGCCGACGGAGTGCCGCAAACCCTCGACCTGGCCACCGGCGAGGTGCGCGCGCAGGCGAGCGAGCCGGGGACGGTCCTGGCGACCGACGGCGAATTCATGCTGGTCAGGGACGGCGCCGACGGCGAGGTCGGCGACTTGACCTGCTACGACCTTTCCTCGGGCGAGGTCGCGTGGACCGCAGCGGACCCGCAGGTGGAACTGGGCCAGCTGCGGCCTCGGATGCACGGCGACCACGTCGTGGCGGCCAGCACCGGCTACGTCGACGACGCGATCGTCTACGACCGGGCCGCCGGAGAGGAGCTCATGGCGCCGCCGGGAGAACTCGCCGGTTCGGGCGAGGGCTGGCTGGCCGCCTGGACGACGACGGACGACGCCGACATAGTGGAATTCAGCTTCTACGCGCTGAGCTGATCACGTCGCCGGCCGGATCAGTCCGCCTCGTCGTCGACGAGGAGCAGATCCAGGCGCACGCCGGCGGTCTGGAGGTCGAAGACGACGCTGTCTTCGACGATCGCGTCGCTCAACCCGAAGGTCTGGGACGGCGTCGTCAACGGCGCCACGGCCATGTCCGCGTCGAGCAGCTTCTCGGCTTCGGAGAAGTAGTAGAACGCGTCGTCGAGAGACGAGGCGGTCCTGCCCGACTTGACGAGACTCGAGTAGTCGTCGTCGGTCACCTCGTAGTCGTCCTCGATAAGGGACAGCAGCTCTCCGGTGTGAGTGGCCGACGACCGATAGTCGACAAGAGCCAGACCGTCGTGGCGGTTCGGGTGGTACTCCGCGGCGTCGCGGGCCTCGACGTCGCAGTCGACGCCGAGCCCGTCGGAAAGCTGCCGGCAGATCATCTCGGCCAGCTCGGCGGCGCCCGGGTGCGAATCGAGGTAGACGAGCTCCACGTCTTCGTCTTCCCACTTCGAGTCCGCAAGGGACGCCGCGGCGGCGTCGGGGTCGTAGCCGCACGACGTGCAGCTTTCGGGCGCGTGCCCCAGCTGCGTCGGCGGCGAGAACGACGAGGCCGGGGCGTCCCCGTTGCCGATCAGGTCGGCGAGAGCCTGCCGGTCGATCGCCAGGGACACGGAGCGGCGGAACTCGGGGTCGTCGAAGGGCGCCGAGTCGGGGAAGCTCAGGAATTCGACGTGACCGTTGGGCACGTGAAGCGTTGACATGTCGGAGGGGATGGAGGCGACGGCGTCGCGGTCGACCGGCGCCAGGTCGACGTCGTCCAGCGATTCGGGATCCGGCGATGGGGCGTCGCCGGAGTCGGAGACGAGCCGCACGTCGACGCCGCCGTACTGCGCCGGGTCGCCGCCGTAGTCGTCCCAGCGGGCCAGCCGCAGCTGGTGCGGGTTCGACGTGTCCTCAAAACGGAAGGGGCCGTTGCCTATGGGGGCCTCGGCGCAGGCGACGACGTCCGCCAGGCACTCCTCGGCCATGGGGGAGAACACGGGGCGGGACAGCGTGGTGGGGAACGTGACGTCCGGTTCGGAAAGCGTCACTTCGAGGGTCTGGTCGTCGAGGGCCTCGTAGTCGTCGATGTTGGAGAAGTAGTAGTCGACGCCGTCGTCGGCGGTGTCGCGGCTGAAGTCCCAAGAGTCCACGAACGCCTGGGCCGTCACGGCTTCGCCGTTGTGGAAGGTGTGTTTGTCGGCCAGGGTTATCGTCCAGGTGAGGCCGTCGTCGGAGAAGATGTCGACGGCGATCGCGTTCTCCGGCAGGCCGGTGACGGGGTCGGTGCGCGTCAAACCGGTGTACAGGGCCGAACTCAGCACGGGCGCCCCGCCCTGGGTGCTTCCGGGAAGCAGCTTGCCGTCGTAGTCGGCGACCTCGACGACGATGTCGGAGTCGGTGGCCTCGAAGTCGAGCGACGGCTCGATGAGGGTGGCCGGGACGCCGGGCCGGATGAACACGATGGTCAGGGCCAGCAGCGCCGAGACGACGACCGCGCCGGCGCCGAGACCGATCAGCAGCCCGACCCGAGGTTTGCGAGGGGGCAGGGCGGGCGCCGCCCCGGGCCAGCCTGGGGGAGGAGACGGCGGAAAGCCGCCGTCGCCGGGCAGCGCAGGCGGAGGATAACCAGTGGGCGGCTGGGTCATGGGTCGAGCCTAGCGGGACCGCGCGTCGAAGTGGAGTTCCAAAGTCGCCCGTGTACACGGTCAGGGCCGCGCGGACCCTGTCGGCTCACGAGCTGTGCAGCACGTCGTCGTACTCCGGGTGCCGCGCGAACCATCTTTTGACGTAGGGGCACACCGGATAGGCCCGCTCGCCGAGCAGCCGCATCTCCTCCACGGCGTGCCTGACCATCGCCTCGGCGATGCCCTGGTCCCGGTACGCGGGTTCCACCTCGGTGTGCGGGAACACCGTGTAGATGTCGTGCTTGTCGTACTCGAGATAGCCGACGAGGCGGTCGTCGTCGTGAGCCTCGTAGCGGCTGCGATCTGGATTGTCGCTGAACTTGACGGCCATGTCTCGAGGCTACGTCCGCGTGTCGGATTTGTGTTCGAGACGGCGAGGCGTCATCGTTCCGGCGACAGCCGCAGCACGTCCTCGTCGAGCTCGCGGATGCGGTAGACGGTCGTCGTTCCGGAGAATTCGGTCCGGATGCGGTCGTCGCCCTCGTCGGTCCAGGTCCCGGTCTTGCCGACCGGAGCGTCGGCGGGGCCGGGGTCGTAGTAGACGCTGGCGCCGTCGGGGAGGAATTCTATGCCGTCGCGACCGCGGGCCGGCGGGATCGGGTGGTCGATCGGTCGGTACACCGCGGTTCCGGGCTCGTCTTCCTCTCGGACGTGCACCCAGCGCCTCAGCAGCAGTCTCGGCGCTTCGTTCACAGTCCCAGTATGCGCCGAATCATCTGCAGCAGTCGACTCCACCAGGAACCCTCGTCCTCGCCTCCGCCGTCGCCTTCTCCGCCGCCGGCGTTGCCCAGGAACGACTTGCGCTCCTCGGCGAGGCAGGCGTCCATGCGCTCGACCTGGCCTTCGGTGAACATGGCCGTGCACTTGTCGTCGGAGTAGTCCATGTAGTTGACGAACAGGTCGCCGTCGGGGCCGTTGTCGCAGGTGACGTGCGGGAAGGTGGGGCAGCCGGAGTTGGGTCCGCCCTGGTTGGGGGTGTCGTCGACATAGTCGGTGCCCTCGCAGGCCTCGCCGTCGTCGCCCCAGATATGGCGGAGATTGAGCCAGTGCCCGATCTCGTGCACCGTGGTGCGACCGAGGTTGAACGGCGCTTTCGCCGTGCCCGTGGCGCCGTACGCGGTGTAGGTGACGACCACGCCGTCGGTGGCGGCCGGGCCGCCTGGGAACTGGGCGTAGCCCAGCAGACCGCCGCGCAGCTTGCACACCCACACGTTGAGGTACTTGTCGCTTGGCCAGGCGTCGGAGCCGCCGGAGTCGGAGGACTTCACCGCGTCGTCGGAGTCGAAGGACTCCGCCTCGGTCTCCACGCGCACGATCCCGTCGGTCTGTTCGCCGTCGGGGTCTTCGGTCGCCAGCGCGAACTCGATGTTCGCGTCGGCGGCGATGGGACGAAACGCCTCGGGTATCTCTTCGACGTCCGGGTTCTTTTTGCGGTAGTCCTGGTTGAGAACTTCGATCTGGCTGTGGATCTGCTCGTCGGAGATGTTCTCCTCGTCTTCCTTCCACACCACGTGGACGACGACGGGAATGGTTACGAGCTCCTCGCGTTTGGCGTGACTTTCGCTATGCCACCGCGAAAAGGATTCCTCGATGCGGTCACGCGCCGCGCTGTAATCGGAGTCTGTGTCGAGCAGATGATGGTGAGACGCCATTGTGGCGCACCAGTTCGCGGTCGACTGTGTTGAGTTCATCGTCGCCTCCGGAGGTCACCCGACGAGGCGGGCGCCTCATCGAGGAGGTCCACTTTGGTAAATATAATAGCTCGCGAATGTGACGGCGACAACTATTCGCGCTCACGGAAAGCGACGACGGGCGCGTCCGGCTCTCGGTCGGACGCCCCCGTCGTCGGTCGGCTACGGTCGCTTGAGTCCGTCGAAGCGACGTCCGGTCGCCTTTTCGGCGACGCCGGATCGGTCCAGGTAGGGAGTGACGCCGCCCAGATGGAACGGCCACCCCGCGCCGAGCAGCATGCACAGGTCCACGTCCTGGGGACCCGCGACGACGCCTTCGTCGAGCATCCGGCGGATCTCGTCGGCCAGCGCCTCGAGGGCGCGGTCGCGGATCCGCTCGGGCGCGGCCGGACTGTCGCCGAACTCCATGATGGATGGAATGTCGGGGTCGAGGGTCGGCTTGCCCGAGGCGTCCCAGGTGTAGACGCTCGACTTGCCGGCCTCGACGAGCTTGTCGAGATTGGAGGAGACGCCGTAGCGGTCCGGGAAAGCCTCGTGCAGCGTGCCCGCCACGTGCCGGGCGACCGCCGGTCCCACCAGCTGCAGCAGCACGAACGGCGTCATCGGCAGTCCGAGCTCGTCGAGCGCGTGGTCGGCGGTCTCGATGTCCGCGCCCTCGTCGACGCAGGCGAAGATCTCGCCGAGGAACCTCGTCAGCAGCCGGTTGACCACAAAGGCCGGGGCGTCGGCGACGAGCACGCCGTTCTTCTTGAGGTTCTTGCATACCGCGAACGCCGTGGCCAGCGACGCGTCGTCGGTTTGACGCCCGCGCACCACCTCGAGCAGCGGCAGGATCGCCACCGGGTTGAAGAAGTGGAACCCGACCACCCGCTCGGGACGCTTCAGATCGGCGGCCATGGCCGAGACCGAAAGCGACGAGGTGTTGGTGGCCAGCACGCATTCCTCGCCGACGACGCCCTCCAGCTCGGCGAAGACGCGCTTCTTCAGATCCAGGTCCTCGAAGATCGCCTCGATGACGAAGTCGGCGTCGGCGAAGACGGACTTGTCGACTGAGCCGGAGATCAGCCCCTTGAGCTTGGCCGCCTTGTCGGACGAGACGCGCCCCTTGGCCAGCTGCTTTTCGATCTCGCCGTGCACGTAGGACACGCCCCTGGCGACGCGCTCGTCGTCGAGGTCCGTCATGACGACCGGAACCTCGAGCCGCTTGACGAACAGCCAGGCCAGCTGAGAGGCCATCAGGCCCGCGCCGACGACGCCGACCTTGCGGACGTCGCGCGCCAACGACTTGTCGGGAACGCCCACCGGCCGCTTGGCGCGCTTTTGCACCAGGTCGAAGGAGTACAGCCCCGCGGCCACCTCCGGCGAAAGGAACAGCTTCGAAAGCACGCGGTCCTCTTCGGCCGTGCCCTCGGCGAAGGAGACGGTCTTGGCGTGCGCGATCAAGTCGAGCGCCCGGTACGGCGCGGGCGCCGCGCCGTGCACCTTCATGTCGGCGACGGCCTTGCCGCGCGCCACCGCGGCGTCCCAGGCCTCGCCGCGGTCGATTTCGGGGCGCTGGACGACGACGTCGCCGTCCACGACTCCCGCGGCCCAGGCGAGCGACTCCTCAAGGAAGTCGGCCGGCTCCAGCAGCACGTCGCTGATTCCCAGCTTGTGCGCTTGCGGCGCCCGCAGCATCTTGTTCTGGTTGAGCGGGTTTTCGACGATGACCTTGACCGCGGCGTCGGCGCCGATCAGGTTGGGAAGCAGGGTCGAGCCGCCCCAGCCCGGAATCAGGCCGAGAAACACCTCCGGCAGCGCCACGGCCGGGACCGACTGCGACAGCGTCCGATAGTGACAGTGCAGCGCCAGTTCGAGCCCGCCGCCCATGACCGCGCCGTTGACGAACGCGAAGGTCGGTATCTCGGAGTCCTTCAGCCGCGCGAACAGCTCGTGTCCGGCCTGCGTCATCGCCAGCGCGTCCGCGTGGGTCTTCAGCAGCGGCATGGCCGTGACGTCGGCGCCGACGCAGAAGATGAACGGCTTGCCCGTCACGGCGACGAACCGCACCCGCGGCGAGCGGGCGAAGACCTCGTCGAGGGCTTCGTCGAAGTTCTTCAGCCCGGCCGGCCCCAAAGAGGTCGGCTTCTTGTGGTCGTGCCCGTTGTCGAGCGTGATCAGCGCGGCCTCGCCGTCCATCCCGGGCACGCGCACGTAGCGCACCGGGGAGCGGGTGACCGTTTCGTCGGGGTATGCCGGCAGACTCTTCACTTTTACTCACCCTTCCAGGCGGGGTTCTCCCAGACGACCGTGCCGCCCATTCCGATTCCGACGCACATGGCCGTGACGCCGTAGCGCACGTCGGGCCGCTCGGCGAAGTGCCGGGCCAACTGCGTCATCAGCCGCACTCCGGAGGAGGCCAGCGGATGGCCCACCGCGATCGCGCCGCCCCACGGGTTGACGCGGGGGTCGTCGTCGGCGATGCCGAAGTGGTCGAGGAACGCCAGCACCTGCACGGCGAACGCCTCGTTGAGCTCGAAAAGGCCGATGTCGTCGATGGAAAGGCCGGCCTTGGCCAGCGCCTTCTCTGTGGACGGGATCGGGCCGACTCCCATGACCTCCGGCTCGACGCCGGCGAAGCCGTAGGAGACCATGCGCATGGCCGTGGGAAGGTCGAGCTCGGCGGCGACGTCCTCGGCGGCGACGATGCAGGCGGTGGCGCCGTCGTTGAGCCCCGCCGAGTTGCCGGGCGTGACCCTCCCGTGAGGACGGAACGGCGTCTTCAGGCCGGCAAGCGCCTCCATCGACGTCTCGCGCGGCGGCTCGTCGTCCGTGGCCAGACCCCAGCCCTGCTCCACGGAGCGGGTGTTCATGCTGACGAGGTCCAAGGCGACCTTGTCGACGTGCTTGGCGTAACGCCGCTGGCTGGCGAGCGCGAACGCGTCCGCGCGTTCCTTGGAGATGTGCGGGAAGCGGTCGTGCAGGTTCTCGGCGGTGGCGCCCATGATCAGCGCCGAAGGGTCGACCAGCTTCTCGGAGAGGATGCGCGGGTTGGGGTCGACGCCTTCTCCCATCGGGTGGCGGCCCATGTGCTCGACGCCGCCGGCAACGGCCACGTCGTAGGCGCCCACCCCGATGCCGGAGGCCACCGACGTCACCGCGGTCATCGCGCCGGCGCACATGCGGTCGACGGAGAAGCCGGGGACGGTTTTCGGCAGGCCCGCCAGCAGCGCGGCGGTGCGGCCGAGGGTCAGGCCCTGGTCCCCGATCTGGGTGGTGGCGGCGATCGCGACTTCCTCTACCCGCTCCGGCGGGAGCGAGGGGTTGCGTCGCAGCAGTTGACGGATGCATCGGATGACGAGATCGTCGGCGCGGGTCTCGGCGTACATGCCGCCGGCCTTTCCGAACGGCGTGCGTACGCCGTCGACGAAGACGACCTCGCGGACGGTGCGGCTGCGCTTCACGGCGTTGCCTCCTGGCGAGTAGATGGTCACCGCGAATGTTACTCGCTGGTAACCGGGGCTCGCCAGGCGAGTGCCGCCCTCGGCGCCGACCGGCTATTTCACCCTTGCAACGCCTCGGCGAACTTCGCCGCGGTCAGCTCCGACTGCCACGCCCGCACGCCCTGCGACGTCAACGCCTCCGCCACGGACGCGGGCGTCAGCTGTGACGGGGGCTGCCAGGCAAGCGCCCGCACCGCCGCCGGCGCCACCAGGTTCTCCGGCGGCAGGCTGTGGGACTCGGCGACCTCGGCCACGACGGCGCGGACGCGCTTGAGCCGCTCGGCGGCCGCCGGATCCCGCGACGCCCACCGGTGAGTCGCCGGCGGCCCGTCCTGAACGGGCGCCGTCGTCGGAAGCTCCGAAGCCGGCGCCTGGCGCACCTTGGCCAGCGCCGCCAGCCAGCGCTTGGCGTTGGCGCGGCCGTGACGACGCTGGAAGCCGGGGATGGCGACCAGCTCGCCGAAGTCGGTGGGGTCGGCGACGGCCGCGTCGGCGATCGCGGGGTCGGGGACGATCTTGGCGGGGGCCTTGTCGAGCCGCTGGGCGATCTCGTCGCGGACGTACCACAGCTCCCGGACCCGAGCCAGGGCGCGCGCGCCGCGCACCCGGTGGATTCCCGAGGTGCGGCGCCACGGCTCCTTGCGGGGCTTGGGCAGCGGCGCGACCTTGACGGCGGCGAACTCCTCGGCCGCCCACTCGAGCTTGCCCTGCTCGCGCAGCTCCGCCTCGAGCACGTCGCGCAGGTCGATGAGCAGCTCGACGTCGAGCGCGGCGTAGTTGAGCCATTCGGCCGGAAGCGGACGGGTGCTCCAGTCGGCCGCCGAATGGTGCTTTTCCAGGACGAAGCCCAGCAGCCGCTCGGTCAGCGCCGCCAGGCCCACCCGCTCGAAGCCGCACAGCCGCGCGGCCAGCTCGGTGTCGAACATGCGGCGCGGCCGCATGCCGACCTCGGCAAGACATGGCAGATCCTGGGCGGCGGAGTGCAGGATCCACTCGGCGTCGGCCAGCGCCTCGTCGAGAACGCTCAAGTCGTCGAACGACGTCGGGTCGACGAGCGCGGTTCCCGCGCCCCGGCGGCGCAGCTGGATCAGATAGGCGCGGGGGAGATACCGGAAGCCGGAGGCGCGCTCAGCGTCGACCGCCACCGGTCCCTCCGCGGAGGAAAAGGCCTCCACCACGCGTGACAAGCCGGCGGCGTCGATCACGACCTCCGGGACGCCGTCTCGGGGGGTTGTCAGCAGTTGCGCGGACGTTTCGGTCTGAGGGTCGTGATCTTGGGGCACACACTAACCGTACGAGAGTACGGCTGGTGACGAAGACGCCGCGCCGTCGTTGCGAAAATCCTCGCTCCGACGGGTCACTCGTTCGGGTGACCGCCGGGCGTCGGCCGGGCCGCGCGGCGTTTGTTCGCGGAGGTTACGGTGCAAGGGACGGCCGTGGTAGCCCTGCCGCGGCCCCACCCCGACACGGAGAGCCACAGATGTACAACTACGGAACCGGTCAACCGGCGCCTGGCGAGCCGACCCCCGACGCGTCCGGCTACAACGCGCCGTACTCCAACCCGGCGCAGCCGGGCGGACAGCCGCCCGCGCAGCCATACGCGCCTCCAGGATCGCCGCAGAGCGCGGACCCGTATTCCGGGCCTCCGGCGGTCAACCCGAACTCCGCCCCGCCTGTCGCCTCCGGACCCCCTGCGGCAACCTCGGGTCCTCCCGCGCCGCAGCCCGGGTTCCCAACCGCGCCGACCGCGATGCAGCCGCAGGTGCAGCCGGGAGGCGAATGGGGCGATCCGATGATGGGCGCCCCGATGCCCATGCCGGGACCGGCGGGGCCGAAGAAGAGCCCGGCAGTGCCGATCCTGGCGGTTCTGGCCGGACTGCTGCTCATCGTCGCCGGGGTGTTCGTCTTCCTGTTCATAAGCAAGTCGGGCGAAGCCTCCGACCAAGCCTCGACGATCGGCGACCTGGAGGACAAGAACAGCAGCCTGGAATCGGACGTGGAGGACCTGGAAACACAGGTCGAGGACCTGGAGGGGGAGCTTGAGGTCGCCGAGGCCGCCGCCAGCGACGCCGAGGGCCTGCAGACCTGCATCGACTCCCTCAACGAGCTCTGGCTGGCCGAAGCCGACGAGGATGTGGACGAGGACGAGTTGGACGCTCTCGCCGAGACGGCACTCGCCGACTGCGATCCGTACCTGACGTAACGAGCTCTAAGGAAGCGAACCC
>JBOGDN010000727.1:0-8610 GCA_050742995.1 Stackebrandtia sp.
GCCGTGGACTTGAGGACGGCGCGGATCGGGTCGCCGTCGGCGAGCGCGCGGTCGAGGCGCTTGAGCACCACGATTCCGACGCCTTGTCCCTCGACGGTGCCGGCGGCGGCTTCGTCAAAGGCCCGGCAGGCGCCGTCCGGTGAGAACACCATGCCGTCTTGGCGGGTGTAGCCCTCCTTGCCGAGTTTGCCGATGGACACGCCGCCTGCCAAGGCGACGTCGCAGTCGCCGGCCAACAGCGCCGTGCGCGCCTGGTGCACCGCGACCAGCGAGGTGGAACATGCGGTCTGCACGGTCACGGCCGGCCCGGTCAGGTTGAGCTTGTAGGCGACCTTTGTGCACAGGAAGTTCGCCTGGTTGTTGATCATGACCTGGTAGCGCGTGGCCAGGTCGGCGTCGCCAAGGCTCGGAAGGACGTGGTCTATGTCGTAGTCGTTGTGGCCGGCGCCGGCGTAGAGTCCGATGTCGCCGTCGTAGGCGAACGGGTCGCAGTGCGCGTCTTCCAGGGCGTGCCAGGCGCATTCCAGGAAAACCCGGTGCTGCGGGTCCATTGTCTCGGCTTCGCGCCGCGAGTAGCCGAAGAACTCCGCGTCGAAGGATCTGACGTCGCGCATACGGATCTGGGCGCGCACGTATTCGGGTTTGTCCAGCTGCGCGGGGTCGACGCCGGCGTCCAGCAGCTCCTGTTTGCCGTAGCGGACGACGGACTCGCGGCCGGCGACCAGGTTCCGCCAGAATTCGTCCACGGTGTCCGCGTCCGGGAAGCGGCCGGCCATTCCGATGATGGCAATGTCCTGTGTAGCCGGTTCTCGATGTCGCGCGGTCGTCTCCGAGCGCGTCGCATCGGGTTCGCGGCGTTCGCCGACGCGGGCGGCAAGTGACGCGACGGTCGGGTACTTGAACATCTCGGTCAGGCTCACCGCCTCCCGGATCTCTTCGGGAAGCCGGGCGTGCAGCTTGGTGAGCAGAATGGAGTTGCCGCCGACTTCGAAGAACCGGTCGTGCACGCTCACCTCGTCGAGGCCGAGCACGTCTCGCCACAGGGCGGCCAGCGTCTGCTCAAGCTCGCCGCGGGGCGCGGCGGTTTCGGCGGCGCGGGCGCGGCTCGGCCGCGGCAGCGCCTTGACGTCCAGCTTTCCGCTGTAGGACAGCGGCAGTTCGGTCAGGTGCGTCAGCGCTCCGGGCAGCATGTGCTCGGGCAGCGTGCGCGCCAGGTGCTCGCGCATCGCGTCCTCGTCGAGGGGTGCGTCGGCGACGTAATAGCCGATCAGGACCTGCGCGGCCGCGGAGGCGGCGGCGCCGTCGAGGGTCCCCACGATCGCGGCGCTTTGCGTCACGCCGGGGCAGGCGCTCAGCGCGCTTTCGACTTCGCCGAGCTCGATGCGGTGACCGCGCAACTTGACTTGGGCGTCGACGCGGCCGACGAACTCGATTTCGCCGCTGTCGAGCCAGCGGGCGAGGTCGCCGGTGCGGTACAGGCGACAGCCGTCGTGCGGGCTGTCGACGAAGCGCTCGCGGGTCAGCTCGGGGTCGCCGAAGTAGCCGCGGGCCAGCGTGTCCCCGCTGAGGTACAGCTCCCCGACCGCCCCTGTCGGCAGCGGCCGCAGCCTGGCGTCGAGGACGTGCGCCTGCTCGTTGGGCAGGGCGCGGCCGATGGTCGGCGCGGCGGGGCGCTCTTCGTCGGCGAGGTAGGCGCGGGACGTCGACCAGATGACGGTCTCGGTAGGACCGTAGACATTAGTCACTCGCGGGCAGCGCCGCAGCGCGGCGTCCAGCAGATGCCGTTCCAGTTTCTCGCCGCCGACGAGCAGCTGGACGTCCTCCAGGCCGCGCATCGCGTCGAGTTTCATCTCCAGGAGGCTGGGCGTGGACTGCACGAAGTCAAACTTCGCGCAGTCCAGCTCCTCGAAGAGATGGTCGCCGACGACGATGCTGCCTCCGCCGAGCAGGGTGAGGCCGTATTCGAGCCCGAAGATGTCGAAGACGTAGTTGGTGAGGCTGTATGTGTGCAGCGCGGCGACGCCCGGGAAGTGCCGCCGCCGTATGGCCTCCACTGTGGCGGTGTACGCCCGGTGTCCGACGGCGACACCCTTGGGCCGGCCGGTCGTTCCCGAGGTGTAGAGGATGTACGCCAGCGCGTCGGCGTCGACCGGCAGGTCGAGGTCGTCGCCGCTTTCGGCCTCCACCTCCGGGCCGTCGACGGCGATCACGGTCAGGTCGGGGTGGCGGGCGCCCATCCGTTCGCGATGCCGCGCGTGCGTCAACATCACCCGGGCGCCGCTGTCGGCGACGATGCGCGCGGCGCGCTCGTCGGGATAGTCGGGGTCCAGCGGCACGTAGGCGCCGCCGGTTTTCATGACGGCCATTGGGCCGAGCACCGTGTGCACGCCGCGGTCGAGCATGAGCAGCACGGGGTCTTCGGCGGCGATCGGCGCCTGTCGTCTGACCGCGCGCGCCAGCCGGTTGGCCGCGGCGTTGGCCTCGGTGTAGGTCAGCGTGCGGCCCTCGTGCGAGACGGCCGGCGCGTGCGGGGTGCGCGCCGCCTGCTCCTCGAAGGCGCGGTGCGTGACCAGCTGCGCGGGCGGGGCCGCGCCGGAATCGTTCCACGCCTGCTGTCGCCGCGCGTCGTCGTCGCTGGCGAGGTCCAGATCGGACAGCGAGCTTTCCGGGGCGTGCGCGACGCGCTCCAGCACGGTCTCGACGCCGTCCAGCAGCCTGCGGATCGTCTCGGGCGCGAACAGCTCGCCGGCGTAAACCAGCGTGAGTGCGACGTCGTCGCCTTGACCCGTCGCCGTCATCACCAGCGGGTAGTCCCGCTTTTGCCGCCGGAACGCGAATCGCGGCCGCAGCAGGCGTTCGTGCTCAGGGTCGGCGACGGCCGGGTAGTTCTCGTAGATGAACAGGCTGTCGAACAGGCGGCGGCCGCCGGCCTGCAATGCGGCGAGGTCGACGAGGCTGCGCCGATTGACGCCGTGGAGGTCGTCTTGCAGACGCTGGATCTCTTCGATCAGACTGCCGGCGCCGGCGTTGTGGCGCACGACGAAGGGGACGGTGCTCAGGTAGAGGCCGACCGACTCCTCGACGCCGTCGATCGGCAGGTCGCGTCCCGACAGGACGGCGCCGGCGACCGTGGCGTCGCAGCGCCCGTAGACGCTGAGCGTCTTGTGCCAGGCGTACTGCAGCACCGCGTTCGGGGTGACGCCGTTGTCTCGGGCGACGGCTTGCAGCGCCGTCAGCAGCGGCGCGGAGGGCCGCAGCGTCCGCTGTTCTTGACGCCGCACGTGTTTGCGGTCGGCAAGGTCCACGTGTCGGGCCTCGGGTCGCAGCAGCCCCGCCAGGTCGCACGACTCCTCGATCTGGTCGGCGATCTGCCCCCAGAACGCCTCATGCTCCCCGGCGAGGCCGCGCAGTCGACGTTGGATCTCGGCGTAGTTCTCCGCCGGGACGACCACGGGCTCGCCGCGGTCGAGCGCGAGATAGAACTCGTGCAACGCGTGCAGCAGCAGCGGGCTGCTCCAGCCGTCGAGGATCGCGTGGTGGGTGTTGAAAACGCAGGTGAAGTGCTGCGGGGCGCGTTTGATCAGGTAGACGCGGAACAGGCCGCTTTCGCCAAGATCGTAGGGGACGGCGCGGTCGCGCTCCAACAGCTCCTCGAGGGCGGCGTCGGGGTCGGGATGCCCGTCGAGGTCGACGAAATCCCACGTCAGACGCGACGTGCGGTCGACGACCTGCACCATCTCGTGTCGCCAGTCGAAACGCATCCGCAGCGCGCTGAACGCCTGCTGCGCGTGTTCCCACGCTTGCCGGTATAGGTCGGGGTCGACGGCCGCGTGGTAGTCCCACACCGCCTGGACGCGGTAGGCGTCGTCGACGTCGCCCTGGCTGAGCGCGTGGTGGATGAATCCCCGCTGCAAGCTGTTGGCGGCGAAGACCCCGTCGAGTTCGACGTCGGCTTGCAGCCGGTCGAGGTGTTCGCGCGGCAGCAGGCCGTCGACGTCGCCGACGGTCAGGTAGGTGCGCGGCGCGTGGACGGTCGCGTCGACGAGCGCGTCCAGCCGCTCCCGGAAGGCCAGCGCCAGCAGCTGCAGGTCTTGCGGCGACGTCCGGCACCGCAGGGTGAACCGCAGCCGCCCGCCTACGATCATGCCGACGGCGTTGATCGCGTACGGCAGGGCGTTGTCCTCATGCGACCAGTCGCCGCTGGGGCCGTCGCCGATCTGCCAGAAGGCGTCGCCGGTCCCGCTGTCGCCGAGATAGTTGAAGCCGATGCGGGGCAGCCGACGCCGGTATCCGGCCAGCGGTCCGAAGGAGACGCCCCGATCAGGCACGGCCCGCACGACGTCCTTGACCGACTTCAAGGTGTCGATCACGTCGTCGCGGGCTTGCAGGCGCACCGGGTACAGCGTGGCGAACCAGCCGAGGGTGCGGCCGACGTCGGTGGCCTCGTCGATCTCTTCGCGGCCGTGGCCTTCGAGCATCACGTGGTTGACGGGTTCGCCGGTCGTGTCGGCCAGCGCCTGAGCGAAGGCGGCCAGCAGGAATTCGTCGACGCGGGTGCCGTAGACGCGCTGGCAGTCGCGCAGCAGCAGCGCGGTGTGCTCGGCGTCCACATCGATCTTCGTCTCGGTTTCGGGGTCGGAGGAGTCGGGGACGTCGCGCAGGTCGGACAGCACGTCTTCCCAGTAGCCGCGTTCGTCGCCGCGCCGCCGGGCGTGTGCGGCGACGGCTCGGGTGTGCTGTCGGAAGCTGGAGGTCTTGTCGCCCAGTTCGCGTCCCTCGTAGAGGTCTCGCAGATCCTCGGCGAGAATTCGCCAGCTGACGACGTCGACGATCAAGTGGTGCAGCGCGAAGAACACTCGCGCACTGCCGTCGGCGAACCCGTGCAGGTACGCGAAGCGGTGCAGCGGCCCTTCGGACAGTGAGAAGCCGCTGTGCAGTTGGGTCAAGGCTTGTCGCAGTTCGTGGTCGAACTCCAGTGTTCCCTCGGCCGCCGACAGGTCGCGCACGTCGACGACGTCGAGACCGTCGAAGCCGGCCGCGGGGTCGTAGCGCTGCGTCAGTTGGTCGGGGGCGTCGACGTCGCCGTGCTCAATTTCGTCAGAGGCGAAACGCAGCCGGAACGCGTCGTGCCGTTCCACGAGAGAACGCAGCGCCGTCTCCAGGCGCGGCAGCTCCAGCTCGGGGGTGCGCACCGAGAACGCCTGGTTCCAGTGCTCCGGACGCGAGAAGTCCTGCGTGAAGAACCACGACTGGATCGGCGACAGCGGCGCCTCTCCGTCCAGTTGCTCCTGTTCGGAGGTCGCGGGGTCGGGCTCGGCGTCGGCGGCGAACTGTTCGCAAAAGCGCGCGACCGTGCGGTGCGCGAAGACGTCGCGCACGCCGACTCGCGTCCCCAGCTCCCGTCGGGTGCGGCTGGCCAGGCGGATGGCCACGATGCTGTCCATGCCCAGCCGCATCAAGTCGGCGGTGACGCCGAGCCGGTCGGCGGGAATGCCCAGCACCTCGGCCCAGGCGTCGCGTATCCGGCGCTCGCGTTCATTGCGCGGCGGGACGCAGGTCTCGGCGGCCGCGGCGGGGTCCGGGAGCGCCTTGCGGTCGAGCTTTCCGTTGAGGCTCAACGGCAGTTCGGTCAGGTGTGTCAGCGTCTCGGGGACCATGTACTCCGGCAGGCTCTCCGAGAGCCTGCGCCGCAGCTGCTGCGCGTCGAGCGGGGCGTCGGCGACGTAGTAGCCGATGAGGACCTGACGCGCGTCGCGTTCCTTGACCGCCGCGACGCTTTGAGACACGCGCGGATCTTGCGCCAGGACGCTTTCGATTTCTTCGAGTTCGACGCGGTAGCCGTTGAGTTTGACCTGGTGGTCGTCGCGGCCGAGGAACTCGATCCAGCCGTCGCGCGACCAGCGGCCCAAGTCCCCCGTGCGGTACAGGCGGCCCAAGTCGCGATGGTCGATATAACGCTCGGCGGTGAGTTTCTCGTCGCGCCAGTACCCCAGCGCCACGCCGACGCCGCCGATGCAGATCTCGCCGACCGTCCCGACCGGACAATGTTCGCCTTCGTAGTTGAGGACGTACATGCGCTGGTTGGGCATGGCCTGTCCGTAGGGGATGCTGGTCCACTCCGGGTCGACGCGGTCGATGTCGTGCCAGATCGACCAGATGCTTCCCTCGGTGGCGCCGCCGAGGCTCATCACGGTCGCGTCGGGGGTTGTCGCCTTGATCCTGCCGGGCAGGGTCGTGGGGATCCAGTCGCCGCTGAGCATCCACACTCGCAGCGACTCCAAAGACGACTCGGGTTCGTCCAGCAGGAGTCCGGCCAACTGCGGCACGCTGTTCCACACCGACACCTTGTGGAGTTCGACGACCTCGGCCCAGTGCGCGGGATTCTTGGTTTCTTTTTGGTCTGGGAAGACGATCGCCGCCCCTGCGGCCAGCGTGCCGAACAGGTCGTACACCGACAGGTCGAAGCTGAGTTCGGACAGCGCCAGCACCCGATCCGTCTCGCGGACGCCGAAGCGCTCGTTGACCGCCTGAATCGTGTTGACCGCTCCCCTGTGGCTGATCGTCACGCCCTTCGGCTTGCCGGTCGACCCGGACGTGAAGATCACGTACGCGACGTCGTCGCATGTCACCTCCGGCAGCGTGCCGACGGCCTGACCGCGTTCCAGCAGGTCTTCGATCGTCAGCAGCCGACACGCGGACCCCAAGGCGCGCACGTCCTCGCGCTCCAGCTGTGCGCGCGACGCCAACACGGTGTGCACGTCGGCTTGGGCGAGGATCTCCTCGATGCGGCCGGTCGGCCAGTCCACGTGCAGCGGCAGGTAACCGAGCCCGGCTTTCATGATCGCCGCAGTGGAGACGACTTGGCCGTACCCCTTTTCGGCGAGTACGCCGACGAGTCGTTCGCCGCAGTCTCCGCCGAGTTCGGCGCGCAGCCGCAGCGCGAGGTCGCGGCTTTGCGCGGTCAGCTCGCCGTAGCTGTGGGAGCGTCCGGTTCCGGAGTCGACGACGGCCGTCGCCTGATCCCAGCCGTGCGCGTGGCATCGCTCCTCGTAGAGGCCGAACAGGGTGTGCTCGGACACCTCGGCGTCGCGGCTGTTGGCGGCAGCCACAAGCGCGCGGTCGGCGTCGGGAAGGTAGCGCTCGCGCGGCAGCCCCGCTTCCCAGTCGCCGTCGGCCAGCCGCTCCACGAGCATGCAGTACAGGCGGTTGAGCTGCTCTATGAAGGAGCGGTCGAAGAGCTGCTCGACGTAGAGCCACTTGCTCATGAAGCCGTCGTCGACCTCCACGGCCTGCAGGTCGATCCACGCCTGGGACGTCTGCGCGCTCCAGCGGCGCTGCGCGACGAATTCGCCGTCGTCGAGATAGGCGACGCGTTCGAAGTCGCGGGTCTCGTCGCCGACCACGCCGGTGAACACCAGCGGCGAGACCGCCTTGGTCGTATCGAGGCCGTGCAGTCTGGCGAGGTCTCGCTGCACTTCCACTCCGGTGTAGAGGCCGTGACCGACGTCCTCCCAGAGCCGGTCGTGGGTGCGACGGGTCAAGGCCTCGACGTCGGCTCCGCAGTCGGCGTAGTGGAACAAGACGGTCGAGGTGAAGTTCCCCAATATGGAGTCGACGTCGTCGACGGCCGGACGGCGATTGAACAGCGTGAGCGTCAACGGGAGCTCTTCGCTACCGGAGTGATACGAGATCACGCTGCCGAAAAGGCTCAACAGGACAGACGAGGTGGACACCTTGCGTCGCCGCGCCTGTTCCTTGAACCGCGCCCACACGTCGGCGGACACGTGCAGGGTGTGCTCGCCGAACTGGGGGGCGTCGATCGCCTCAGGCGACTCCTTGAACGGCAGCGAGCAGCGCAGCGGCATGTCCGCCAGCCGTTCCCGCCAGTAGGCGCGGTCGTCCTCGAGCCAGCGCGAGTGCTTCAGCAGTCCGATGTAGTCCTGGTAGTCCTTGAAGCTCGCCCGCGGCAACGGCGCTCGCAGCTCGGCGCCCCGGTAGATGTCGTCGAGGCGGCGCAGCACCGCAAGCCGGCTCTGCACGTCGACGACGATCAGGTCCCAGCTGACGTGCAGCACGCAGCGGTCGCGGAATCGGCTGATCTCGAGGGAGAACAGCGGGAACCGTTCCGGGTCGTACAGCCGATGCGACATCCGCCGTCGCACTTCGGCCAGTGTGGACTCGTCGTAGTCGTGCGCGCTGAAGTCGTTGACGGCGACCGTGCAGGGCGGCACGTCGGCGGCGTCGAGCACGCGCTGTTGCAGCCGGTCGTATGAGAACACCGTCCGCAGCACGTCGCATTCGGCGACGAGCCGGTTGACGGACTCCTCCAGCCGCCGAGCGTCCAGGTCGCTGTAGACGTGTTCGTTGTAGACGTGGTTGGCGACGTTGCCGATTTCGTATTCGCCAAGCCTCCCGACGAGGTATGCCTTTTGGATCTCGGTCATGTCGAACCAGCCGCCCGGGTCGACGCCTACGGCCGCCGGCAACGCCGCGAGGTCGGCTTCGCCGTGCACCTCGCGAAAGTCGCTGGGCGTGTAGCCCGCCGCCTGGCGGCCGACACAGTGTGCGACGACCTCGATCACGGCCGTCTCGAGCGCCGCGGCGAGGACC
>JBOGDN010000728.1:0-2101 GCA_050742995.1 Stackebrandtia sp.
CCCCGAAGCGGCCGCGACGCGTTACGCCGCCGAGCTGGCCGAGGCGGCCCGACCGGGCCACCAGGAGCACCCGCACTTCGACGTGCTGCTGCTGGGAGTCGGCGAGGACGCCCACGTGGCGTCGATCTTCCCCGACCAGCCGGCCGTTTACGAAAAGCGGGCGGTCGTGGCGGTGCGGGGCGCGCCCAAGCCGCCGGCGCGGCGCATCACCTTGACGTTTCCGACGATCAACCACGCCGAGGAGGTGTGGCTGATGGCCTCGGGCACGGGCAAGTCCGACGCGGTGGCCCTGGCGATGTCCGGCGCCGGCCCCAAGCAGGCGCCGGCCGGCGCGGTGCACGGAGTGGAGCACACGCGTTGGCTGCTGGACCGCGCCGCGGCCTCGGCGCTGCCGGTGAGGTTCCGAAGCCTGCTTCGGTTAGGGAAAAGGCGCCGCCGGCCTGAGCGTCCAATGGGGTACACGCGCCCTGAAGATCACCAATGTTCGAATTGGAACCTTTGTTCCCTATGTACGCCAAGACATCTGAATCATTCACTGTATCCATAAATTCGCCGAGTAGACGATTTCAGAACTTGTGTCTCAGATCGTTTCCTGCCACACTCCTTGTAGCTGGATGAATCCAGCAGTGCCCGATACTGATAGGACGTACCTATTAGTACAGGTTTGCCTCCATCTTGCCCTTTTGGAGAGAATCATGCGATTCAGAAAGATCGTGCCCTTCGCCGCCTCTGCCCTTGCGGCGGTCCTTCTCGCCGGCGCCCCCGCCGCGGCTCAGGCCAAACCCCACTTCGACGACCCGCCGCCCGACAGGATCGTCATCGACGTCGCCACCGTCAACGGATCGGGATGCGCGCCGGGCACCGCCGCGGTCGCCGTCTCCGGCGACAACGAGGCCTTCACCGTCACCTACAGCGAATACCTGGCACAGGCCGGCGGCGACTCCGACCCGACGGACTTCCGCAAGAACTGCCAGATCAACCTCAAGGTGCACGTCCCCCAGGGCTTCACCTACGCCATCGCCAGCGCCGACTATCGAGGCTTCGGCCATCTCGAATCCGGCGCAGGCGGCCTCCAGAAGGCCAGCTACTACTTCCAGGGCATGTCCGAGACCACCACCTCGTCTCACGACATGAAAGGCCCGTACAGCGACAACTGGCAGTACCGCGACGAGACGGACGTGGATCAGCTGGTCTACAAACCCTGCGGCGAGGACCGCAACTTCAACATCAACACCGAGCTGCGCGTCAGCGCCGGCGCCGACTCCGCCAAGAAGAGCTTCATGGCGATGGACTCCACCGACGGCGCGATCAACACCCTCTACCACTTCGCGTGGAAGACATGCCCCAAAGGCTGAACCCGTCCAGCCCGTGAACTGAACGTCTGAAGACTCCGGGAACCGGCGGCGTCACCGCCGACTTCCGGAGTCTTCGCTTGTCTCACCCCTCGCGCGACAGTCCGACGCCGCGCAGCAGTCGCCGCACGCCGCCTTGCTTCGGCTCGTCGACCACGTCGGCGACGACCACGCTGACGTTGTCGGGCGCGCCGGCCTCCAACGTCATGGCGACGAGGCGCTCCACGCAGTCCTGCGGCTCGGGCTCGTCGCGCAAGGTCGCGTCGACGTCGACGACGGGCACGACGTCGGTCAGCCCGTCGCTGCACACCAGATAGCGGTCGCCGGCTTCGGCCGGGTGCGCGCGGATGCTCGCCTCGGCCGGCTGCCCGTGCAGCACTCGGGTCACCATGGACCGGTACGGATGCTCTGTCGCCTCCTCGGGCTCGAGCTTGCCCTGCTCCAGGAGCACCTGCACGTAGGTGTCGTCTCGGGTGAGCTGCGTCAGCTCGCCCGCGCGCCGCCGGTAGGCGCGAGAGTCCCCCAGGTGCGCCACGGTGACCTGCTCGGGCCCGAAAAGCAGCGCGGTGAGCGTGGTGGCCATGCCCTCGCGCTCGGGGTCCTCGGCGACGCTGGCCTTGATGAGCAGGCTGGCCTCTTCGACGGCCGCGCGCAGGTCCGCCTTGGGATGTTTGGAGCCGCGGCGCGTGGCCAGAGGTCTGAGGGTCTGGATGGTCAGGCCGCTGGCGAGCTCGCCCGCGGCCTCGTCG
>JBOGDN010000729.1:0-5759 GCA_050742995.1 Stackebrandtia sp.
GGCGTGCTCAGCTCCGGAATGGAGTATCCCGGTCGTTACAGCCGCTGGCACATGGCCTACGTCGACCCCTGCGTCGAGCTGACCGCGCGAGGGCGCACCGTCGTCGCGACCGCGCTGAACGACCGGGGACGCGTGCTGCTGCCGGCGCTGCGGCGCGCGCTGCACGCCGCCGGCGAGCCGACGGACGGCGACGACCTCAAAGAAATCGGAACAACGGCCGACTATGGCCGTTGCGGCGTGCACGTTCCGGCCTCGCTTGCCGCCTTCGCCGAGGAGGAGCGCAGCAGGCAGCCCACGGCCTTCACCGCGCTGCGCGCGGTCAAGGAGGCGCTGCGATGCGACGACGCGAACCTGGGCCTTTACGGCGCGTTCGGCTACGACCTGGCGTTCCAGTTCGAGCCGGTGACGCCTTCGACGCCCCGCGACGCCGACGCCCGAGACCTGGTGCTGCACCTGCCAGACCAGATCTGCGTGTGGGACCGCAAGCGCGAGCTGGCCAACCGATTCAGCTATGAATTCACTGTGGATGGAAAGTCCACGCGCGGCCTGCCTCGCTCCACGCCGGCGGCCGACTACGTCCCGGCCTCGTCCGTTCCAGACGGACCCGTGCCGGGCGCGTACGCCGAGGTGGTGCGGCTGGCGCGTCGCGAGTTCGCCGCCGGGAACCTGTTCGAGGTGGTGCCCGGCCACAGCATGTACGCCTCGTGCGACTCCCCCGCGGAGTTCTACCGGCGGCTGCGCACGGCCAACCCGGCGCCGTACGAGTTCTTCTTCAACCTCGGCATGCGCGAGTACCTGGTCGGCGCGTCCCCGGAGATGTACGTGCGGGTCGCCGGCGACCGCGTGGAGACCTGCCCGATCTCGGGGACCGCGCCGCGCGGGAACGACCCGATCGGCGACGCCGACAACATCCTGGCGCTGCTTTCCTCCGACAAGGAGAAGTCCGAGCTGACCATGTGCACCGACGTGGACCGCAACGACAAGGCCCGCGTCTGCGTCCCGGGTTCGGTCAAGGTGATCGGGCGCCGCCAGATCGAGCTGTACTCGCGCCTCATGCACACCGTCGACCACGTCGAAGGGCGGCTGCGTCCGGGAATGGACGCCCTCGACGCGTTCCTGACCCACATGTGGGCGGTGACGGTCACCGGCGCTCCCAAGACCTGGGCGATGCGGTTCATCGAAGAGCACGAGGACGAACCGCGACGCTGGTACGGCGGCGCGGTCGGCAAGATCGGGCTCGACGGCTCGATGAACACCGGCCTGACCCTGCGCACCGCGCAGATCCGCGGCGGCCTGGCGACCGTGCGGGCCGGGGCGACGCTGCTCTACGACTCCGACCCCGACGCCGAGGAACGCGAGACCCACCTGAAGGCGCGGGCGCTGCTGGAAGCCGTCTCGGCCGGCGCCGCCGTCGACGACGCCGCGCCCGAACCCGCCGAGTTCGCCGGCGGCAAGGCGGGCGCGGGTCGCCGGGTGCTGCTCGTCGACTTCGAGGACTCGTTCGTGCACACCCTCGGCGACTACTTCCGGCAGCACGGCGCGCAGGTGACGACCACGCGCTTCGGCTTCGACTACACGCTGCTCGACGAGTACGACCCGGACCTGGTGGTGCTGTCGCCGGGGCCCGGCGTGCCGTCGGACTTCGGCTGCGCGCGGCTGCTCGACGAGCTGTACCGGCGCGAGCTGCCAGTCTTCGGAGTGTGTCTGGGGCTGCAGGCGATGGTCGAGCACGCCGGCGGCGCGCTTTCGACCCTCGCGACGCCGTGGCACGGCAAGCCGACGACCGTGAAGGCTCTCGGCGGAGGGCTGTGCGACGGCCTCGGCGACGAGTTCACCGCCGCGCGCTACCACTCGCTGTACGTCACACCGGACCAGGTGCGCGGCGGCTTCGCCGTCACGGCGACGGCCGACGACGTGGTGATGGCCGTGGAAGACGCGCCGCGCCGACGGCTGGCGGTGCAGTTCCACCCCGAGTCGATACTCACCGCCGCCGACGGCGCCGGGCGCCGCATCGTCGGAAACGCCCTGCGCATGACGCGGGCCACGGAGGGCTAAGCCCTGTCGGGCCGTACCTTTTCGTTCGGCTGAGCTACGCGTCTCCGAACCAGAGCGCGATCTCGCGCTTGGCGGATTCTTCGGAGTCCGAGGCGTGCAGCAGGTTCTCGCGGTTCGACAGCGAGAAGTCGCCGCGGACGGTGCCCGGGGCGGCCTTGCGTCCGTCGGTGGCGCCCGCGAGGGCGCGGACCACGGAGATGGCCTCGTCGCCGCTGACGATCATGGCCACGAGCTTCCCGGAGGTCATGAACTGTTTCAGCGGCGGGTAGAAGGGCTTGTCGACGTGCTCGGCGTAGTGGGCGTCGGCGAGGGAGGCGTCCATGGTGCGCATCCGCATCTCCTCGATGGTGAGGCCTTTGGTCTCCAGGCGGGAGACGACGGCGCCGATCAGGCCGCGCGACACGGCGTCGGGCTTGATCAGGACGAGGGTTTGCTGCGACACGGTCGCTGCTCCTTTGCGTGGGTTTGGGTAATCGCATCCTAAACACCGTTGAAACCGCTGCTTGCGCGGACGTAGGATCGTGAGAATCACGCGCATACGCGGGAGAGGGCCAGATCACACATGCGTCAACCACCTCGCCAGCCGCCACGTCAGGCGCCCAAGCCTGCGGCCCGGCGCCCTCCCCCGAAGGCCGCGCCGCAACAGCGGGCCGCGCAGCAGTCGCGAATGGCGCAGCAGCAGGCGGCGATGCGGGCTCAGCAGCGCGCCCGGCAGCGGACGCGAACCCAGCCGCGCAAGGCCGCGGGAGCGACCAAGGCCCGGCCGGCGCAGGGCAGTCCGCTGCGCGGGTGGAGGAGCTGGTGGGCCACTCACGAGATGGACCGCCGCGGCAAAAGCCGCCGCGGCGCGGCGGCAAGCAGCCAGGTCGGCGGCGGCTTCGGCATGATCAGCAACTGGGGTCCGTCGCAGGTGGCGACGGTTTTCTCGTTGCTGCTGCTGACGATGTTCACCGGCGCCATCGCGCTCGGCGCCCAGAGCATGGGCGTCGCCGTCGTGGCGTTCGTCTTCTTCGCCGCCGCGTTGGCCATCGTGACCGCCGCGCGCGCCGGCCACCACTTCCGGTCCCACCCCGCGGACCCACAGCCGCCGCTGGAGAAGGTCGCCGACTTCCGCATCGACGACCTGGAGTTCGACGACGCGCCCGCCGACTCCGAAGTCAACTCGATGGACGACCTGGACCGGTCGTTTCGCGACAAGCCCTCCGAATCCGACTCGAGCCCGGCGGCCGAGGCTCCCGCCGCCGACGCCGCTCCGGCTGCCGCGCCGCCCGCGCCGCGCAAGTCGCCCGAGCAGGAGTCGCCGGCCTTCGACGACACGGCGCAAGAGGCGCTCGACCTCGCCGTCTCCGCGGCGCCCCCGGTTTCCGGCGAAGAATCGCGGCCTTCGGCGCATGAGCCTACTGCCGCTGCGGCCGAGGCGACCGCGACCGACACGCCGTCTGAAGCCGTGACGGTCACCGACCCCGAGCCGGCGGAGCAGGCGGAGGACGCTGCGAGCGTCTACGACGTGTTGTCGTCGCCGATAGAGGTCGACGAGACGGATCGAGACGCCGAACCGTCAGCCGAAGCCGAGCCGCCGGCGGCGGCCGAGGCGGTCGCCGACGTCAACCCGTACGTGGCCGAGTTCGTGGAGTCCGATCCCGTCGAGCCGACCGTCGCCGAGGCGGAACCGTCCGGCGACGCCGACTCCGAGCCGACGCGGCTTCCGGCCGAGGAAGCCGAAACCGAGCCCGCGGCGGCCGACGCGTCCGCGTCCGAATCCGCCGTACCCGCGGCCTCGTCGACGTCGGGAGTCGTCACCGCCGGGATCCCGCTGGGCTCGACTCCTTCCGACAACGGGTCGGACGCCGCTCACTCCGCCGAGGAGCGCCTGCGCGACGCGAAGCCGGAGACCTCGTTGAGCCTGCTCGCCGCCGAGACCCCCGACGTGGACCTGCTGTCGATCTACGCCTCCTCGCCGCACCACCTGCCGCCCGAGGCGGTGCGCGACGTCGCCGCGACGTTGATCGTCGCCGACTTGGACCAGTCGCTGTGGTTCTACACCGAACTGCTGGGGCTGGTCGAGATCGATCGCGCCCACAACGCGGTGCTGCTGGAAGCGGGGTTCGGGCGCGTGCTGCTGTGGCGCCGCGACGACGCCCCCGGCGCCGGAGACCCCGTCATGCACTTGACGTTCGAGGTCGGCGACGTCGACGCGGCCTACGACGCGCTGCGCTCGCGCGGGGTGACGTTCACGCACGCGCCGCACTCGGCGCTGACCGGCGAGGTGCACGACCTGCGCGCGGCGTCCTTTCTCGACCCCGACGGACACGGCCTGGCCATCACCGAGCTGCGGCAGCGCTAAAGCGTCAGCCGCTGGCTCCGTCGCTGGTCTCCGCGTCGTCGGGGATGTCGAACTGCTCCTCGTCGACGGTCTTGCTGTACGACTTCAGCGAGACGTACATCTCCTCGCCGTCGATTGTGCTCTCGAAGCTGCCGAGCAGCCCGGTGTCTGTGATGCACGTCTGCAGCTCGGCGCCGTCCTCCTGCGTGACCGAAACGCACGTGGCGTTCTCGCCGGCGATCGTGGTCGTCCGCGACTTCGCGACGGCGCCTCCCGCGGCGTTGGCCTCGGCGAGCCACTCCACGGCGGCGCGCGCCGTGACGAACCCGGCGGCGCCGATCTGGTCGATGACGTGCGGCGGCGGGAGCTCGGGCACGTCGCCGGAGGGGTCGACGACGCAGTCGGCGGCCTTCTCCTCGCCCACGCAGGTCAAGACCACGTCCGGCGTGACCACGTACCGCCCCTTCGGGAACTGGTACGCCGTGGCGCCCAGGTCCGTCGACCGCGCCACCGTCACGACCGTCCCGTCGTCGCCGACCTGATACTCCGCGTGATAACTGCGCTCGGCGGAGCCGGCTACCTGTGACGACAGTTCGTCGATGAGACGCGAGTGGCCGGTCGGATCGTCGCCTCCGGCGTCCTGGCAACCGGCGGACAGTCCGACGACCGCCGCCAGCGCGCTGACTGCGAAGGCGCGTACGCGCATGAACACTCCTAGTGGGACAGAGAGGGAGGTGGAAACGCAAGCCACAGTACCTGCGCTGCGCAATCGAGGCATCTGAAATCAATGGTTTCAAAAGTCGACGCTCGCGCGCTCGCGCGACCGGTGTGCCGTGGCGAGGCCGCCCCGCCGGGCGGTCTAGGCTCTGCGAGTGCAGACGCCATGTCGCGCGCAGCGCCGCGTTCGCGACTTTCGCCCGAAGCCGATTCCCGCTAAGGAGCATTGACAGTGGCAAGTATCGAGAACATCGCCGCCCGGGAAATCCTGGACTCGCGCGGCAACCCCACCGTCGAGGTGGAGGTGCTGCTCGCCGACGGGGTGCACACCCGCGCAGCCGTGCCGTCGGGCGCGTCGACCGGCAAGTTCGAGGCGATTGAGCTGCGCGACGGCGACGAGGAGCGGTACGGCGGCAAGGGCGTGCTGACCGCCGTGGAGCACATCGAAGAGCGCATCGTCGACGAGCTGCAGGACCTCGAGGCCAGCGACCAGCGCGCCATCGACCAGCTGCTGCTGGATCTGGACGGTACCGACGACAAGAGCTCGCTGGGCGCCAACGCGATGCTCGGAGTGTCGCTCGCGGTGGCCAAGGCCGCCGCGGACTCGGCCGGGCTCCCGCTGTTTCGCTACCTGGGCGGACCGAACGCCCACGTCCTGCCGGTG
>JBOGDN010000730.1:0-3006 GCA_050742995.1 Stackebrandtia sp.
AGACCACCGGTCTAGACCGGTGGTCTAAAACGTGCCATACTGTGGTCATGAGTGAGGCCGCGGACCAGACGAAGTCGACACTCGTGCCCCGCCACTTCGCCAACCTCCCGGCAGACAGGCGTGACGCGATCATCGCCGTCGCCTCTGCCGAGTTCGTCGCGCACGGCTTCGAGCGAGCGTCGATGAACCGGATCATCGTCAACGCGAACGTGTCGAAGGGGTCGATGTACCACTTCTTCGAATCGAAGGCGGATCTGTTCGCGCTTGCGGTGGGGACGGTCATCGAGCGAGTGGAAACGCACGTGGGTCCGCTTCCGGCAGGATGCGCCGACGTGAGCGAGTTCCGAGACGCGTTCAAAGGCTGGTACCGGGCCTTGCTCGCCCACCTGGCGGAGCACCGCGACGACGACGCGTTGCTGGAGATCCTGCGGGCCGCGATGGCGACGCCCAACCCGCCGGAGCCGGTTCAGCGGTGCGCGATGCGCATCGCGGCGTGGTATGCGGTGCTGTTCGACGAGCTCGCCTCGCTCGGCGCGCTGCGAAGCGACATTCCGCCGAACATCCTCGCCGGCGCCGTCGAACGGGCCACACTGGCGATCGACCGGTGGTTCATCGACGAGATCCGACTCCAACCCGGACAGCTCGACCAGATGGCCGACATCGGCGCCGACATATTTATGCGACTCATCACGCCATGAGACATCCAGTTGAAAGGACGGTCACGCCATGAAAACCCTAGTGCAGAACACCTGGTATCCAATTCTTCGGTCGAGCCGGCTGCGCAAGAAACCGATCACCGTCGAGCGCCTCGGGCGGCGAATCGCGGTGTGGCGAACGGGCGACTCGGTCGCGGCGGCGCCCGCCGCCTGTCCCCACCGAGGCGCCGACCTCGGCGCCGGAAGGGTGCTGCGCAACGGATGCCTGGAGTGCCCTTGGCACGGCATCCAGTACGCCTCCGACGGTCGCGCGACATTCCGCCCGGCCGAAGGAGCCGAGGCGCGAATCACCGACCGCGCCAACTTGCGCACGCTCCCCGTGTGCGACCACAAGGGCTTCATCTGGCTGTGGCACGGAGCGGCCGAGCCCTCTGCGCCCGACTGGTTCGATCTGCCCGACCCGCCTGTCACGGTAGGCGCCGAACAGATCTGGCAGGTCCACTACTCGCGTTTCATGGAGTCGGCCCTCGACTTTCACCACGTCCCATTCGTGCACCGCAGTTATCTCCCCCGAATCGGGCAGAAGATGCATGACGTCGTCGTCGATCAGGACGGAGATCGAATTAAGATGACCGGCGCGCTCGCCACCGAAGACGGTCGACACCGGTTCCCGGCCGAGGGCGAGGTGCTCATGCCGTGCACGCTGCGCATCACCGCGGCGGGAACGACCTTCGTGGCGGCGGGAACGCCGGTCGACGAACACCGCACCTGGGTGGCGGCGCTCTACTACCCCAATTTCGTCGCGACCGTGCCGGGGCTGCGCCGTCTCGAAGCGGCAATGGGCATGTTCCTCGATTTCAAGCTCTTCCAACGCCAGGACCGCGCCGTCTTCGAAGGTCTCCCGTCCGGACCCACCGACCTGTCGGACATGACGCCCATGCGCGCCGACCGCGGCACCATCGCCTGGATCCGCACCTGGCGGCAACGCCTCGAGGCCGATTCGACGCCGACGGACGCTCGCGACGGCGAAACCGCCGAGATGGTCGGTTCTTGACGTCTGAACGACCCTCCACAGCTGATTGCGCACATGCGGCGCACACCCGGGCGCACATGATCCTTTCGGGGTCGGCCGGACCGTGGTAGACGTGTGAATCGACTGCCCTCGACTTAAACACCCCTTGGAGACGCAGACGTGCGATCACGTGTCACCGGCAAGACGACGCGTCGCCTGGCGGCGTTGTCGTGTCTGGGTCTGGCCGCGGCGACGTTGGCCTACTTCGCGCCGTCGAGCCAGGCCGACACCGCCGAAAACATGTGCGAGACGGCGGAATGGGACGGCGCCACGGCAGGCGGCGAGGACTTGGCCTATAAGGTCCCGGCCCCTCCGCCGCCGAACGGCACGACCGTCTCCTGTTTCGTCGAAAGCACGACGGTCTCCGCCCGCGAAGGCGAGCCGCTGTTCCTGCGAGCCGGATACCAGCTGGCCAGCAAGCCGACGCCCGACCACAAAAACCTCGCCTTCCTTCAGATCCTGTGCTTCGACGCGGCCGACGAAGAAGTGTTCAAGATAAGCGTGAGCACGAACATGTACGACGGCGTCTCGGAGACCGGTTTCTACCCGCGAGCCCTTTTCGACCCGCCTGCCACCGGCGACTACGACTGCGGCGTGCGAATGGCGAACTACAAAATCGGACAGCCGGCGCGACCGGTGTACGCGATCAGCGGCTACCTCGACGTCGTCGACGGAATCGCCGCATCCGACAAGGACGGTTCGACAGGCTCTGAGCCGCAGGACTTTCCCGACGGCAAAAGCTCCCTCCACCTGCCACGCGGCAGCAAAACGGAGCTGCGACGCGCCGAGGTGACCATGCCCGAAGGCGTCGACGACCTGAACGCCTCGGTCAACGTCAACTACACCAAGTGCAGCCCGGGGGACGACCACAGCGCCGACAAATGTCCCAGCCAGTACGGAACCGAGAGCTCGCTGCACAAGCTGCGGATCGTGGCGTGGCAGACGAAGGTCGACAGCGACGAGGTCTGCCGCTACCTGGCGCCGCCCGACTCGGCCGTGGAGTGGAAAGAAGTCACCGGGGACAGACACCACAGGGGACTCAAAGCGGACGCCGAAATGACCCTGACCGACGACCCCGCCTGCTCTCGCGACATCGTGGTGACCTCGGTGATCGAGATTTCCTCCAGCTCCAACCACGTCTCCGGATTCGCCGCCGGCCAGAACACCGTACTGTCCGCCTACGGCTAGATCGGCGCGTGTGCGGCGGGAGCCGACCGGGTCAGGAGTCGTGCTGAGCGCGCCACATGGTCCAGGCGCTTTCAACCATCTCCTTGAGGT
>JBOGDN010000731.1:0-1697 GCA_050742995.1 Stackebrandtia sp.
GGGTCGTCTTGCCCGCGCCGTTGCAGCCGATGAGGGCGTGTCGGTCTCCCGGGGAGACCGAAAGGGAGACGCCGTCGACGGCTCGCAGCGCGCCGAAGCGGCGGCGAAGGTCGCGGGCGTCCAGCAGGGGGCTCATGCGGAGGCCTCCGTTCTTCGTCGGGCCGTCCACAAGATTCGCACACGTTTCGGCAGACCGGAGAGGCCGTCCGGCAGCAGGTATACGCAGGCGATGAAGACGAGCCCCAGCAGCAGGGGGCCCTGGCCGGGGAACTCCGCGTCCGCCCAGTCGCGCGCCGAGATGATCAGGACGACGCCGGCGAGCGCCCCTCCCAGCGAGGCGGCGCCGCCGATGACCACGGCGATGAGGATCAGGGCCGAGACGGTGAACCCGACGTCCGAGGGGCTCAGGTATCGCTGCGAGGTGACGAAAAGCGACCCGCCGACGCCGGCGACGGCGCCCGTGGCCACGTACATCGTGAAGAGATACCGCGTGACCCGGTGGCCGCTGGCGCGCATCCGCTTCTCGTTGTCTCGCACGCCGCGGATGAGATCGCCGGGCGCCGCCCGCAGCAGCAGGGCGGCCGCGGCGACGACGAGCGTGGCCACGGCCAGCACGTACCAGTAGATGTGCCAGTCGTCGATCAACGGCTCCGCGCCCCAGAACGGCTCGGTCGCGGGGATCCGCGCCATGCCGTCGGTGCCCCCGGTGGCGACGGTCCACCGTTTGGCGGCCACGGCCGTCAGCTCGCCGACGGCCAGGGTGACCATGAGGAAGACCACGCCGCGGGTGCGCACGACGAACAGCCCGACGACCGCGCTGAAGCCGGCCGCCGCGGCAGCCGCGGCCAGCAGCTGCACCGGGCCGACGGTCACGCCGGCCTCGGCAAGACGCGCCGTCGTGTACGCGCCCACCGCGTACGGGGCGACTTGGCCGAGCGTCGGCAGCCCGGCGATGCCGGTGAGCACGGCGACGCTGACGGCCAGCACTCCAAGCGCGATCATCCGGGCGAACGTGCTCAACGTGAAGTCGTCGACGGCGAAGGGGACGAACGCGGCCGCCACGGGCAGCAGCGGCGTCCACCAGCGGATCCAGGGGATCCGCCGCCGGTCGACGAAGCGGTCGAGTGCGGCGTTCACGCGCGTGCCCCCGTTCCCGGCGCCGGCTGGCGCCTCAGCAGCAAGGCGGCGGCCATCGCGGCGAACAGCAGGTACGGCGCCTGGTCTTTGAAGAGCAGCACGCCGACGGTCTGCACCTGGCCGACCGCGATCGCGGCGAAGAACGCGCCGCCGATCGAGCCGAGCCCGCCCACGACGACGACCACCAGGGACAGCAGCAGCACCGAGTTGGCGGTGGTGGGTCCGGGGGAGATGAGCGGCGCTCCCAGCGCGCCGGCGACGCCGGCGAGACCTCCGGCGGCGGCGAGGACGCCGGTGAGCACCGTCCGCGGGCTGGTGCCGAGACTGGCCACCATGTCGCGGTCGTCGACCATGGCCCGCACCAGCGCCCCGGTCCGGGTGCGGGCGACGACCAGCCAGCCGATCACCGCCAGGACCGAGGCGACGCCGATGAAGGCCAGTCGGTAGGTGTGGAAGCGGTGGCCGAGGAGCATCACCGTGCCGTCCACGGCTGCCGGGAGGTCGGGACGCAGGTCGTCGGCGCCGAACACCAGAATCAGCGCCGCGCCGCCGGCGAGCGC
>JBOGDN010000732.1:0-6753 GCA_050742995.1 Stackebrandtia sp.
CAGTTCCACCCCGAGGTGGCGCACACTCCTCACGGCCAGGCCGTGCTGCGGCACTTCCTTTACGACGTGGCCGGTCTGAAGCCGACCTGGACGATGTCCAATGTCATCGACGAACAGACCGAGGCGATCCGCCGCCAGGTCGGCGACAAGAACGTGCTGTGCGGCCTTTCGGGCGGCGTGGACTCCGCGGTGGCGGCCGCTCTGGTGCACCACGCCGTCGGCGACCAGCTGACTTGCGTCTTCGTCGACCACGGCCTGCTGCGCTCCGGCGAAGCCGAGCAGGTCGAGAAGGACTACGTGGCCGCGACGGGCGTCAAGCTGAAGGTCGTCGACGCTCAGGAGCGGTTCCTGTCGGCGCTTTCGGGCGTGACCGACCCGGAGGCCAAGCGCAAGATCATCGGGCGGGAGTTCATCCGAGTCTTCGAGGCCGCCGCCCGCGAGGTCGACGCCGACTCCCATGTGGAGTTCCTGGTGCAGGGCACGCTCTACCCCGACGTGGTCGAGTCCGGCGGCGGCAGCGGGACCGCGAACATCAAGTCGCACCACAACGTCGGCGGACTGCCCGACGACCTCAAGTTCACGCTCGTGGAGCCGCTGCGCACCCTGTTCAAGGACGAGGTGCGCCAGATGGGCGCCGAGCTGGGTCTGCCCGAGGCGATGGTGTGGCGGCACCCGTTCCCCGGGCCGGGCCTCGGCATCCGCATCATCGGCGAGGTGACGCCGCACCGGCTTGAGATCCTGCGCGCCGCCGACGCCGTCGCCCGCGCAGAGCTCACCGCGGCCGGTCTCGACCGCGCGGTGTGGCAGTTCCCGGTGGTGCTGCTTGCCGACGTCCGCTCGGTCGGCGTGGCCGGCGACGGACGCACCTACGGGTACCCGATCGTGCTGCGCCCGGTGAGCAGCGAGGACGCCATGACGGCCGACTGGTCGCGGCTGCCCTACGAGGTGCTCGCCCGCATTTCCACCCGCATCACCAATGAGGTTCCCGAGATCAACCGGGTCGTGCTCGACGTCACGAGCAAGCCGCCGGGAACCATCGAGTGGGAGTGAGAGCTCGTCACTTCATTCCGTTTCCTGCTGCGCGTTCACCGGGCGCGGCGGTCCTTGCGAAGCGCCGTCGTTGGAGTTTTTGCTCGCGGCGTTGTCGGCGCTTCCGCATCCGACACCGGGATGCGGGAGCGCCTCCGCCTTGTTCTTGTCTGTTCGATCACGCGGGGCTTGCGGCCGTACAGCGGCTTACGGCCGTTGCACTCGCCCGGAGGCCGCTCGCAACGGAAGAGAGTGAAGTGACGAGCTCTAGACGACAAGGCCCCGCGAACGAACGTCGTTCGCGGAGCCTTGTCATGCCGCTGCGTGATCAGCGTTCGATCTTGCCGGCGATGAAGTCCTCGACGGCCTGGTGCGCGTCGTGGTCGGAGTATTGCGTCGGCGGGGATTTCATGAAGTAGCTCGACGCCGAAAGCACCGGGCCCGCGATCCCGCGGTCCTTGGCGATCTTGGCGGCGCGCAGCGCGTCGATGATGACGCCGGCGGAGTTGGGGGAGTCCCACACCTCCAGCTTCAGCTCGGCGTTGAGCGGCGTGTCGCCGAAGGAACGCCCTTCGAGGCGGATGTAGGCCCACTTGCGGTCGGTGAGCCACGGCACGTGGTCCGAAGGGCCGATGTGGACGTCGCTGCCCCGCATCTCATGCGGGATCTGCGAGGTGACCGACTGCGTCTTGGAGATCTTCTTGGACACCAGCCGGGTGCGCTCCAGCATGTTCATGAAGTCCATGTTGCCGCCGAAGTTCAGCTGGTAGGTGCGCAGCAGCTCCACGCCGCGATCCTCGAACAGCTTCGCAAGGCCGCGGTGGACGATCGTCGCGCCCACCTGGGACTTGATGTCGTCGCCGACGATCGGCAGCCCGGCCGCGGTGAACTTCTCGGCCCACTCCGGGCGCGAGGCGATGAAGACCGGCAGGGCGTTGACGAATGCGCAGCCGGCGTCGATCGCGGCCTGCGCGTAGAACTTGGCGGCCTGCTCAGAGCCGACGGGCAGGTAGCAGACCACCACGTCGACGCGTGCGTCGCGCAGCGCCTGTGCGACGTCGACCGGGGTTTCGTCGGACTCGTCGACCATCTCGACGTAGTACTGGCCGAGGCCGTCCTTGGTCGGGCCGCGCTGCACGGAGACTCCGGTGGGGGGCACCTGGCAGAACTGGATCGTGTTGTTCTCGCTGGCGGTCAGCGCCTCCGACAGGTCGCGGCCGACCTTCTTGGCGTCGACGTCGAAAGCGGCCGCGAACTCTACGTCCCCCACGTGGTAGTCGCCGAATTTGACGTGCATCAGTCCTGGCACGCGATCCGAGGGATCGGCGTTGCGGTAATACTCCACGCCCTGAACGAGCGAGGAAGCACAGTTCCCGACTCCGACAATCGCGACGCGAATGCTGCCCATCACGAATGCCTCCTGTCTCTGCTAGGTGAATTAAGTAATCGAGGTCATTTCTGTCGATCCGGTGTTTCCTCGCCGTCGTCTCGAGCGTTCTGCCCGAAGGAGACAGACGGCGGCTTGCCAGCCTGCTCGGAGGCGATGATCTCGTTGAGCCACCGCACTTCGCGTTCGCACGCGTCGAGTCCGTGCCGCTGCAGCACCTCTGTGTAGGCGTCGAGACGTTCCGTAGCCCGGTTGACCGACTCGCGCAGGCTCTCCCGGCGCTCCTCGATCCGGCGGCGGCGCCCTTCAAGCACCCGCAGCCGCACCGCGGGATCGCAGCGGGAGAAAAACGCGAAGTGCACCCCGAAGCCGGAATCCTCGTACGCCTCCGGTCCGGACGTCGAAAGCAGCTCGGCGAAACGCTCCTTGCCCTCCGGCGTGAGCCGGTATGAGATGCGTCCCCGTCTGCCGGTCAGCGGAGGCGCCTCCTGGCGCGGCGTGGGAGCGTCCTCGACGATCCATCCGGCCTGGCGCATGCGCCGCAGCGTCGGATACAGCGACCCGTAGCTGAACGCCGCGCGGAACGCTCCAAGCAGCATGGTCAGCCGCTTGCGCAATTCGTAGCCGTGCATGGGGGCGTCGTGCAACAGGCCGAGAATCGCCAGCTCCAGCATCGCCCCTCCTTCTCGCTGCTCTCGATGTATCGAACCGATACATCGCAACGGTACCTCACGCGGCGGCCGAATCACGCGATTGTGCGAATACCCACTGTCGTCGTCTGAGACGACCGGCTGGCAAAGCTGTGAAAATCGATGTCAGAAAAGTGACGGAATCGGACAAGCGGGCTGCGAGGGGATGGCATAGGCGCGTAAGGCAAGTACGCTGGCGGCGTGCACCCGAAATCGGCGGACAACGGCGGCAGGCCGCGCGTCCTTGACCCCCATGCGGTCAAGCAGACGGCGGTCCACGCGTCGTTGCGCGACCCGAAAACCCCGCATGGTCGCGCGGACGTCGACTACACGCTGCGGCGGCAGTCGCTGCTGCGCGGCGTTCGCTCCGGGCTGACAGACGTCGAAGAGGTGTGCGACGCCTCGCCGTACCTGCTGAGCGCCAGCAGGTTCCACGGCGAGGAGACCGCGCGACGCTGTCCGATCTGCCGCCGCGAAAAGCTTTGGCACGTGCACTATATTTTCGGCGAGGAATTGCGCGCCTCTGCGGGGCAGGCGCGCAGCAGAACTGAATTGGCGATGCTGGCAGATCAGTACCGCCACTTTGACGTGTACGTCGTCGAGGTGTGCCGCGGATGCGGCTGGAATCATCTGGTGCAGAGGTTCGCCCTCGGCCGCGATGAAACCCTTACTCCTTCGGCCGCGGCGAGTATTTCCCCTCTCGCCCCGCCCGGCGCACCCCGACCGAGACGGACGGACAACAGGAAGCGATGAGCGACTACGGATCCCGGGATTACCGCGATTACGGCGACGAACCCTCCAGCGGCGGCAGGTACCGCGACTATGGACGGTCCGACCGCGAGCGCGACTCCGGATACGGCGACGGCTACGGCCGTGGCGGCGACCGCGGATACGGCGACCGCTACGACGACGACTACGAGCCGCCGCGCAGCCGTTTCGACGGCGGAGGACCGACCCGCGGGACCGCGTCGGTGGGATCGGCGCGCGTGGGCGGTTCGTCGTACGCGGACGACGAACCGACGACGTCGGGACGCGCGCGCGTTCCCGGATCTGACCCCACCGGCCCTGGGCGAGCCACGGGCAGCGCGCGCGTCGGCGGCAAGCGCCGTGCCGGCGCGAAGGCCCTGTCGGGGGAGGACGCCAAGGGGCTCGACAAGCAGAAGAAAAAGAAGCGCCGCCGCAAGATCTACATCGCGCTTGGCTGCGTGATCGCCATCTTCATCGGCGTCGGGGTCGTAGTGGGCACGCTGTTTTACCAAAGGACGCTGCTGCCCAACGAGGTCGGCGCCGAGATGGAGCAAAGCTCCACGATCATGTACGCCGGCGGCGACAAAGAGATGGGAAAGATCGGAAACGAGTTCTCCAACCGCAAAGAGATCGAGCTGAAGGACATGGAGAACAAGGAAGATCTCATCTGGGCGCTGCTTTCCGCCGAGGACCGCGGGTTCTACGACCACCCCGGCGTCGACCTCAAGGGCGTCATGTCGGCGCTGTGGAACAACGTCACCGGCGGAGACACCCGAGGCGCGTCCACGCTGACGATGCAGTACGTCGGCACGGTCAACCAGATGCGCGACGACCAAAGCTACATGCGCAAGGCCAACGAAGCCGTCATGGCCATGAAGATGGACGACGAGTTCAGCAAAGAACAGATCATCGAGTTCTACATGAATCTCATGTACATCGGGCGCGGCGCCTACGGCATCGGCACCGCCGCCGAGATCTGGTTCGAAAAGCCGGTCGAGGAGCTCAACGCCTCTGAGGCCGCCGTCCTCTTCGCACAGGTGAAGGACCCCGGCTGCGTCTACGACCCGCGCGACCCCTGCGGTCTCGGCGAGGACGTGGTCAAGTCGGAGCTCGAGGGACGCTGGCAGTACATCATGGACGGTATGCTCGAGCTCGGCAAGATCTCGCAGAAGGAATACGACGCGTTCATGGAGGAGGGCGTTCCCGAGACCAGCAAGACCCTCGAATCCCCCGGAGACGTAGGCGCCGACGATCCCACCGGATTCGTCTCTCACCGCCGTGTCCTGGATGAGGTCAAGGAAAGGGCCGGTCTCACCCCGACTCAGCTCCGCACCGGCGGCTACAAGATCACCACGACGATCGACCCCAAGCTGCAGAAGGCGCTGAAGGACGTCGCCAGCACCAAGACCGAAGACGGGGGCTACTACATGAGCACCCGAGCGGCGGAGAACCTGCGCGCCGGCATGGTGGTCGTCGAACCCGGCACCGGCAAAGTGCTGGGCTATTACGGCGGCGACGACGGCACCGGCGACGACAAGGCGAACACCCCGGTGGCGCCCGGCTCCTCGTTCAAGATGTTCACCATGCTCGCCGCGCTGGACGAAGGCATAGCGCTCGACTCGAAGTGGGACGGATCGTCTCCGCGCGAGTTCACCGAACGCAGAGGCGAGGACGGCGACCCCAACCCGCTGTACAACTCCGGCGAGGGCGACGGGACCAGCGTCAAGTCGATCACCCTCGAACAGGCGATGGTTCAATCGCTGAACACGCCGATGTACGCGATCGCCGCCGACATCGGGGCCAAGAAGATCGTTCAGATGGCCGCCGACATGGGCATCACGGAGATGCAGATTCCCGGCGTAGAAGGCGAAGAGGGGCACATCGACCTGACCGACCAGGAGCAGATCGACGCCGGCACCGACCGCGAGCCCGCCGACAACGAGGTCGCCTTCGGCCAGTACCCGGTGACGGTCTTCGACATGGCCGTGGCCAACGCGACCATGGCCGCGGGGGGCGACTACCACGAGCCCCACTTCGTCGAATCGATCACGGACAAACACGGCAACGAGGTGCCGCTCGACGAAATCGAAAGCGGGCAGGCGTTCTCGGACCCCGAGATCGCCGGCGACGCTCACGCCGTGCTTTCGCAGATTCACCCCGACGAGTACGGCAACGGATTCATGGCCGGAGGACAGCAGCAGCCCAGCGCCGGCAAGACCGGCACCTGGGAGCGGGTCTGCCCCGAAGACAATCCCGAATGCGACGAGAACTCCGCGGTCTGGTACGGCGGATACACGCCGCACCTGGCGGGAGCCACATGGGTCGGCGATAAAAAGGACATCAACGGCAGCGTCGTCGACGAGTACGGCTCTCCCGCTTACGGCGCCGGCCCTTCGGGAACGGTGTGGACAGAGTTCATGAGGCGGGCGTACGAGGAGAAGGACTATGAGTACGAGGCTTTCCCGCCGCGCGTGAACGGCGGCGACAAGACCAGAGGCGACGCCGCCCAGGATTCGACCGACGACGAGTGCGACAAGCCGGAAAACGAGGACAAGCCCGAATGTCAAGACGACGGCGACATCGGGGAATGTAAAGAGGGAGACCCCTACTACCCGTACTGCGACGACCCGGACAAGTACTGCGAGATGAATCCGACCGACCCGCTGTGCGAGGGCGACGGCGGCGGCGAGGACGGCGAGTGCGACTGGCTCGACCCCGACGATCCCGACTGCGACGACACTGAGCCCGAAAGCGACGAAGAACGCGGTCGGAACACCTCGTCTCCGGGAACGTACTCGTCGCCAGACGACGATCGCCGAACCGAATACGCCGTCCGAAGGCCGGAGGACCACCCGATGACGGTGTGACGGCGCACTAGATCGGCCAAGCACGACGCGGGCC